>JALYWD010000681.1 GCA_030852885.1 Chloroflexota bacterium
GCAGCGCGCCATCCTGCAACCCGGCAAAGCGGGCCAGGCGGTCATCGCGGTAGAGGGCGGTGTTCCCCTCCCAGCGGCTGACAATGGCATCGCCCGGCAGGTGCGGCAGCAGGGGCCAGTAGCGCCAGACGCCGGAGTTGCGCGCTGCCTCGGGCAGACCCTGCCCGAGATCAGCCGGAGTGAGCCTGTTCAGCGGCACGACGACATCGAGCAGGCCGCCGCACCCGGCGCAGGCGGTGCGTGGCGTGACGCCATCGTAGCGACGTCCACACTCCATGCAACGAACGACAATCTGGGCAAGCGCTGTCGCGCGATTGGTATCGCGATCTCCAGCGGTGAGGGTGGTTTCCACCGCGCAAGTCTACCTTTGGTGCGTGACGAAGCGCGCGGCGGCGCCCCGAGAAGAACTTCAACTGCGGAATAGTATCAGTAGCGATGCTATTGGTGTTTCGCGGATGTGCGTTTGAAACGTGCACCTGGCCATGAAATGAGGTCAACCGTTCTCAGCGATTCAGGCGCCGGCCGGTGTCACGCCACCAAACCTGAAGTTCTTCGAGTACCTCGCTGAGATGGGGCCAGTCCCTCCGGCCAATCCACTGCGGCATGCCGACCTCCTCCCATGTCACATGGTTGAAGAGATGCTTGTGATAGTTGTCGTCGTGATCAGGGTAGGGATGGGCGGTGTCGTAGCGAAAGATCGTCCGGGGTGCTTCGCCGACAACGCCAGCGTGGTACTTGCAGTCGCCGAGCCTGACCCACGTTCGGCCACCGCGCTCCATGACATCGAGATCTTTATCGACATCGACGAACAGGTCGTGTGCGCAGCGTAGTCGCCCACGAATCTTGACCAATCTCGGGAGCCCACGACGATCATAGGCGGTATCGACTTCCAGGCTGCTCGTCAAGACAAAGCCTGCGTCCACGAATTCCTGAACACGGCGTTCGTGGACGAGCAGATAGTTGCCGAACTCGTTCCAGCCGTGCCGGTCAGCGCGCGCCAAGGCGCACGAGAGACTTGTAGTCGAGCAGCCACTGGCAAACTTCATGGGTCTCGACGAGTTCGCCCGCGTCTATCGCCTTGCCGACATCCTCAGAGCGCAGTCCGTACTCCTGCTCGCACGATTCGACCCGTTGCACCAGGTTGGCCAGAAAGGCAGCCTGGAACGCATCGTCGTTGAGTTGCTCAAGAGCTTTCGCTGCTCGCTGCTCCGCCTCAGCGGCGGTGGGAGGCTGAATGGTGCGTGCCATGAGAGAACTCCAGGTGCGATTCACAATGAGCTATTCGGCAACGCCTGGTGTCAAGTATAGAGATTCGCGTCAGGGGTCATGCAGCAGAAACGCCTGTAGCTCACCGCGCTCATGGTCGATATCTGCCTACAGCAGATTCAGATCATGCAGCACATACCGGTCGAATCGCCCGATATCACCTGTGGCCATCGTCGCGATACTCCAGACGGGCCGGAACCCCCACGCCAGGAGCACCGGGATCACGGCGGTATTCTCCCCCGGAAAGGCGATGCGCCAGGAGCTCGCGCTGCGCGCGGCGGCCTGATGCAGGGCAAGCTGCAGGACCGGTCCCACATCCGCCGCATCATTTGCCGCCAGGGGGCCGATGCGTACCGCGCCATGATCCTCGCGCAGGAAGGCGTAGCCGCGCGGGGTTCCACTGAGGCGGTCGAGTACCAGCAGGCCCGTCTCCTCGGTCGTCCAGCGGCGCAGGTCGTCAGGGCGGCGCACCCCGCGCACGGCCTTGTCGATATCGCCCGCCGTGTGCAGCGTGGCCTCATCGGTGATCGGGTCGGCACGGAGGTGGACCGGTGCTGCGCTGGCTGGGGTGAGCACTTCTGCTGCCCAGACCAGGTGCGGCAGCGTGGAGCGAAAGCCGTGGCGGAAGTAGTGGGTCATGGCGCGGGGATCATCGGAGTTCTGGAGCGTCAGGACATCGCAGCCATGTTGACGGCAGGCATCGAGCATGGCGGCGAAGAGCGGGCCGCCCAGCCCGCGTTGTTGCTGTGTGGGGTCGACAAAATAGGCAATGACATGGCCGTGGCGGCCCCGCATGACAGCGGCAGCCATGCCAGCAACATGGTCATCCGCGCAGGCGACCCAGACCTGTTCCGGGTTCTCCTCGTGCAACGTTGTCAAGAGGCTCAGCGTGCGGGCAGTCATTGTCCCGACGTCAGGTTCGTCGCCCGCCAGAAAGGGATGCACGCGCAGGCCCGACTCCGCATCACCGGAGGACTTGATGTGGGCAGCGGCTGGCAGATCGTCGCGCCGGGCGGGACGAATCTCCAGCACCGGCCCTCTCACGTGACGGGGAATCCGGGCCCGCTCCGCGTGGCACGCACAACGGTGCGTTGCAGATACTGGCCATTCACGTAGTCGAAAGCGCCACCGCAGGTAATC
>JALYWD010000138.1 GCA_030852885.1 Chloroflexota bacterium
GCTTCCCAGGGGCCCTTGGGCGTGTCACCTTCATTGCGATACAGCAGGTGATCGCCGAGCCAGATGGAGTCGTAGCCCAGCGCCTCGGCGGTGGTCGCCATGCGCTTCATGTCGGGCCACGGCGCCACTCGCTCGATCTCCGGTAGCTGCACCCCGACCTTCAGCGGCCGTCCTGCCATTGGACCGTCTCTCCCCGGTTACGTCGTCCCATTCCAGCGTAGCGGGATCATACCGCCTCCGCGCCGGAGCGCGGCGTTGCCGGAGCAACCGGGCGGGCAACCAGCACCTGCCACACGGGTCGACGCCGGCAGATGATCGTCGCCTTGCGCACACGGTGCGGGGAGCCAGGATGTGGGAAGGAAACGGCGCGCACCTGCCGCCCGAAGCTGCAGACTTCCGGCTACTCCAACGGAAGGACCATACATGGCTCTGAGGCCGGCAATTCGCGCGTCAGTCGATCTGCAGCGTGCGCAGCCGCCAGATGGCCAGCACCAGCGCGATCACCGTCACCACGGCCATCGGCAGGAAGGCTTGCCCGGCCGCGGTGAGATCGTCCTTCATCAGCGACTCGTAGATCTTCTGCATCGATTCCCGGCTGGAGATGGCGCGCACGCCGGGCAGGAAGCGGCCGAGCAGGCTCTCCCAGGCGAAGATGTAGAGCATGCCGGCCAGCAGGGCGCGCGGAATGACCAGGCTGACCAGGATGAAGGCCGCGCCCAGCAGCATGGCGCCAGCGGCAGCAGCGGCGGCCATCGGCCCGAGCTGCTCCCAGACCCCGGTGACCCGCTCCGCGCGGCTGAAGATGAACGTGGTCAGCAGCAACCCGATCCAGAGCGCGGCGATGGTCACCAGGATGGTGGCAAGGTACTTGCCAAGGACGATGCGCGCCCGGCTGATCGGCTTCATCAGCAGGTAGGGCAGCGTGTCATCCTCCAGCTCTTCGCCAAAGGCAGCCGTGGCCGGGAGCAGGATCACGATCGGCAGCAACGTTGGCAGAATGAGGTCACGGAAGAGGCCGCGCAGCACGGGCGCCGCCGGCATCCCCCACGGGCGCAGCAGGAAGATGAGCGCGAAGAGCGCCGGGATGCAACCGAGGAAGAGCACCAGCCGCCAGGTGCGGCCACCGGTGAACTGGCGCAGGGTCAGGGTGGTGACGGGCAGTGCCCGCCAAAGCATGGTCATGAGGCGCTCACCAGGTAGGAGAAGACGGACGCAAGCGACTCATCGACCGGCTGCAACTCCAGCAAGTGAATCCCCTCGCGCTGGGCAATCTGCGGCGCCAGCACGCCAAAGAGGCGGGCATCGCTCGTTTCCACGACCAGCCGGTCCTCCCCCGCGATGGTCACCTGGCGCACCGTTGGCGCGGCAATCAGCGCCGCTGCCATGCGGCGCGGATCGTTGCAGCGCAGGCGCAGGATATGGTCGCGCTGATCCATGCGGTCGCGGATGGCGCGGTAATCTCCGGCAGCCGCCAGCTTGCCGTTGACGATCACCAGCACGCTCCGCGCGAAGCGCTCCACTTCGGACAGGACGTGCGAGGAGACGACGACCGTTTTGCCTTCGTCACCCAGCCGGCGCATGAGGGCGATCAGGCTGGCCCGCTGCACCGGGTCCGTGCCATTCAGCGGCTCATCAAGCAGCAGCACCTGGGGATCGTGCACCAGCGCGGCGGCCACCTTGATGCGCTGACGCATGCCCTTGGAGTAGCCGCCCACCTTGCGGTCTGCGACGTCCTCCATATCAACCACGGCAATGGCGCGATCAGTTGCCTGCGCGGGATTCGGGGTCTTCTGCAGGATGGCGTTCATGTGTACGAACTCGCGGCCACGCAGATTGCCGTAGAGCTGCTCGTGCTCGGAGGCCATGCCGATCTGGCGGTAGATGGCGGGGTTGCCCCGCACCGGCTGCTCCATGACCCGGATCGTGCCAACAGATGGCGCCAGCAACCCGGCCAGCATGTTCAGGATCGTCGATTTCCCGGCGCCGTTCGGCCCCAGCAAACCCGTAACTCCGCGCCCGATGCCGAAGGAGACATCCGAGACGGCCACGACATCGCCGTACCACTTGGCCACGTTGCGCAGCGTGATGATGGCGTCCTCGCCCGGCGGCAAGCCAGGCAGCGGCAGGGAGGCATCCTGCACCAGTTGATCAGTCATGGCGTTGATACCGGAGGAACATCACCAGCGAGCAAATCACCATCACCGCCACCATCACCCCAGCAGCCTGCGTGAACGGCACGGCGAAGGCATCGACATCGCTGTCGCCGAGCGGGAAGAGCCCATTGACCATGGAGGCAATGGTCCGCCCCGGGCTCAGCACAAACATCCAGCGCTCGATGTCTGGCTGATCACGCAGCGCCTCGCCGAGCGCGAAAGAAAGCGATTCCGAGATCACGAACCCCAGCACGATCACACCGACGGCCACGCTCTTGCGCCCCGTGAACGAGGAGATCATGAGGCCAATGGACCCCAGGTAGAAGGCGATGAGGACGCCCGCCACCACGATCCTGCCCAGGTCGTCCAGCCCCTCGCGGAACGCCAGTGCCGGATCGCCGGCGAGCAGGATATTGCCGATCCACATGATCACGACCGGAACCAGCGAGATGGAGAGCGTGAGCAGACCGGTGCCAAGCAGCTTGGCCAGCACGTAGGCGTTCCGCCCGATGGGCCGCGAGAAATAGAGCGGGAGCATCTTGTCGTGACGGTCCGTGGAGACCATTTCCGGCGCGATCAGCGCCACGAAGATCCCCTCCAGGACAAAGATGGCCCCGAAGAACTCGCCGTAGCTGAGGAAGTTGAAGGCCGGCACGAAGGCGCGGATGCCGATGGCCAGCGCCACCGGGATGAGCACCGCCGCGTAGATGAGGAACGGGATGATCTTGGCGGTCCATGGCCGCCGGATGCCAATGGCTCGCGCCATGGAGTAACGCGCCAGCGCCCAGATGGCGGCGGGGACGCCCAGCCGCGGACCGTCGTAGTGCAGATAGCCACGGTCGAAGATTTCGCCGTAGTTGCGCTGGGTTGCCGGCACAGACGTGTTCATACTCACGCCGCCACTCCCCGGCGCCGGCCACGGGCCTGCTGCGGCACGGTCCCTTCCGCCTCGATCGAATCGATGTACAGGTCCGCCAGGGTGCGGGTGGCCGGGCGCAACAGGCGCAGCGGCACGCCACTGCTGACGGCGGCATCACGCACGATATCGGCGGTCTGGTCGCCATCGCGGCGGATGACGAACTCGTCACTGCCGAACTCAATCCCCGCCTGCACAGCGTGGAGGCCATGCTGCTCCAGCGCTGCCAGAAATGCCGCCGGTTCGCCGTCGATCCGCACGTGGAGGTCGGCGGCGATATCCTCCGGCACGCGCAGGGGCTGCGCCGCCACGACCTTGCCGTGATCCAGCATTACCACGTAGTCGCAGACGCGCTCCACATCATCCAGGATGTGCGAGGAGAGGACGACGTTGATGCCGAGCTGGCGGTTGATGCGCTCGATCAGGTTGAGCATGTCATCCCGGCCCATGGGGTCGAGGCCATTGGTCGGCTCATCGAGGAAGACCAGTTCCGGGTCATGCACAATCGCCTGGGCCAGCTTGACGCGCTGCTTCATGCCGGTCGAGAAACCGCTGATCAGGCGGTAGCGCTCTTCGTCCAGCCCGACCTGGTAGAGAACATCGTTGGCGCGCTGGCGCGCGGCCCGGCGCGGCAGACCGCTCATCTCGGCCATGTGGGCCACGAAATCAGCCGCCGTGGCGTTGCTTGGCAGGGCGTCCACCTCCGGCATGTAGCCAAGGCGAGCGCGCAGGGCCGTGCCCTCGTGCTGGACGTCCTGCCCCAGGACCTTGGCCGAGCCGCCGGTGGGCCGGGTCAGCCCGAGCAGAATCTTGAGCAGCGTTGATTTACCCGCGCCGTTCGGCCCAAGGAGCCCAATGGCGCCCCGTGGCACGGTGAGGTCGACGCTGCCCAGCGCGACCACCTTGCCGTACCGCTTGAGTAAGCCAGTGGTCTCGATGCTGGGGAGGTTGGCCTGAGAAGCTGCGCTGGTCATACCACTCCGTCGCCGCGCGGACACATCTCGCGGGAGTCTAGCAGCCTCCCCTCCCCGAACGGCTAGGCCACGCTTGCCCTGCCGGGTGATGTAACCCGGGTGTGCCGGGCCCTAGGCTTACTGCACATCCCCGCAACGGGATGTTCGCTATCCTCGTTCCGCAGGAGTTCTCACCATGACCGATTCTCTCGCCACCGCCTCGATCCTCGCGTCCGTATCCGACGAACTCGCGAACACGGTTGAGCGCGCTGGCGCCGCCGTGGTCACCATCGACGCCCGGCGCCGTCACCCGGCCAGCGGTATCGCCTGGAGTAACGACGGCCTCGTCGTCACCGCGAACCACGTCGTGGAGCGCGATGAGGAGATCGAGGCGGCTCTCCCCGATGGCCGCCGCGTGGCAGCCACGCTCGTCGGCCGTGATCCTGCCTCGGACCTGGCCGTGCTGCGCCTGGCCGAGGGCGGTCTCACGCCACTCCCGCACGGCGCTGAGCCTCGGGTCGGCAACCTCACCCTGGCCCTGGGTCGCCCGGGCCCGAGCGGCGTGATGGCCTCCCTGGGCGCGGTCACCTCGGTCGGTGGCCCGCTGCGCTTCCGCGGCGGCGCATCCCTGGAACGCTATATCAGCGCGGACGTGGCCATGCTGCCCGGCTTCTCCGGTGGCCCACTGGTGGACATGAGTGGCGCCCTGGTCGGCCTCAACTCCTCCACGCTTGGCCACTCTGGCCAGTTGACCGTGCCTGTGTCCAGCATTGAAACCGCCGTGCAGACGCTTCTGCAGCATGGCCATGTGCGGCGCGGCTATCTTGGCATCGGCGCGCAGACCGTCCACCTGCCGCAAGGATTGGCCGACACTGCCAACCAGCGGCATGGGCTCCTGGTGGTTTCGGTTGAGCAGAGCGGCCCAGCGGACGCCGCTGGCCTGATCCTGGGCGATATCCTGCTCAGCATCGCGGGCGACCAGGTCGAGCACGTCGAACAGTTGCAGGACCGGCTGACCAGCGACCGTATCGGGATCTCCGTGCCCGTGCGCGTGGTGCGCGGTGGCGAACTGCGGGAGATTCCGGTCACCATTGCCGAACGACGACGCCAGGCTGAGTGAGCGATGAGTGCCGTGCTAGAAGCTCCACCTATAACGTCCGTCAACAGCATGCTTTCCGCCGCCGTCGCCGACCTGGTGGCGGCGGCCAGGCCCTCGCTGGTCCTGCTTTCCGTCGGGCAGAGCCATGGCGCCGGGGTGATCTGGCGCTCCGACGGCATCATCGTCACCAACCGGCACGTGCTGGGCGGTGATCGCGTCGAGGTCATCCTGGAGGATGGCCGCAAGCTGACCGGCATTGTGGCGGCGCGCCACCCGGACCGCGACCTGGCCATCGTCAAGGTGGCGGCCACCGGCTTGCCCGCCGCGCGTCTCGGCGATTCCAGCACCGTCCGCCCGGGCGAACTGGCGATCGCCGTTGGCCACCCGCCAGGCTTGCGCAGCGCACCGACCGTCGGGGTGGTTGTCGCCTCAGGCCAGTCGGCGACCCCAGATGGGCCACGCACGGGCGACTGGCTGCAGACGGATGTCACGCTGCGCCCGGGGAACTCGGGGGGGCCGCTGCTGAACGCGCGCGGCGAGGTGATTGCCATCAACACGATGGTCACTGGCCGCCTCTCCCTGTCGATTCCCAGCGCCACGGTCGAGCACTTCGTGGCTGGGGAGAACCCGGGTGATCCCCGCGCCTGGTTGGGGGTCCACGGCATCACGGTGCCGCTGCGCCGCCCGGACCGTCAGGTCGGGTTCCTGCTCACCGATGTGGCGGAGGGCTCCCCTGCAGACCGCGCCGGGCTGATCGTGGGCGACGTGGTGACGAGTATCGGCGGCCGCGAGATCACGGACGCCGAGTCCGCCCCGGCGGCGATCCTGCGCATGACGCCAGGCCAGGCCGTGGTACTGGATGTGCTGCGCGGCGGCGACCCGCGCCAGTTCACGCTCGTGCCGGCCCTGCGCGGATGAGCGAGGCTGCGCCAGTGCGGCTGCGGGTCGCCGTCGTGGCGGCTGCACCCGCGCTGCGGGCGGGCCTCGGCGCCCTGCTGGCGGCAGACCCTGGTCTACAGCCCATGGCACTGGATAACCTCGCCCTCTCCAGCGACGTTCCTGACGCCATCGTGATCGACTACAGCCTCGGCGAGCCGGAAACCGCGTCCGGTCTCGCCGAGGCGCTCCCCACCACCCCGCTGATCCTGATTGGCGCGGACCCGGCAACCGATGGCCCTGGCCTGGCCGACACCCCGGTGGCCTATCTCCCCATGGATATCGAGGCCGCGCCCCTCGCCGCTGCCGTGCGCGCCGTGGTTGCCGGCCTTATCGTGCTCGATCCTGTCATCGCCGGCAGCACCCGCGCCCAGTCAGATAGCCCCGTGAGCGCGGACAGCGATCTGCTGACCACCCGCGAGATGGAAGTGCTGCACCTGGTGGCCGAGGGCTACCCGAACAAGTCCATCGCGCACGAGCTGGGCATCAGCGAGCACACCGCCAAGTTCCACGTCGGGTCATTGCTGGGAAAGCTGGGGGCCGCCAGCAGGACGGAGGCGGTGACGATTGCGACGCGGCGGGGGATTTTGCACGTGTAGA
>JALYWD010000710.1 GCA_030852885.1 Chloroflexota bacterium
GCCCAGACGGCACGCACGCGTTCGAGATGCGCGAGCGCCTCTTCGTACTCACCCTGGTATCGCCTGACGGCGCCGAGCCCCAATTCACTCGCGGCGACATCGTCTGCTGTGCCCGTGGCCTGCCAGACGGCCATGGCCTCAAGGTAGTGCTGCCTGGCATCGTCCAGATCGAAGGCAGAAAGCGCCAGGTTCCCGAGAATGCTGACTGCGCGCACGCGCAGGCGCGTTGGCGCTCCGGCGGACATGGCTACCGCCTGCTCCAGCCATCGCCGCCCCTCGGCAGTGGCCTTGTGCGAGCTCCAGTAGTTCCACAGCGCCATGGTCAGGCGCAGCGCGCGCTCACTCTCGTTGAGGGTTATTGCACGCTGGATGGCAACGCGCAGATTTGCTTGCTCAGCGTCGATCCGTTGAGACCATGTACTGCGCTCCGGGCCTTCCAGCGCGTCGTTCGCCGCTTCCGCCAGGCTGAGAAAGGCCTCAAGGTGCCGGCTGATGAACTGGCGGAGTTCGTCGCTGGCGGTGAGTTGTTCCTCGGCGTATTCGCGAATGGTCTCCAACATGGCGTAGCGTGGTGAGGCATCGTGGTCAATCGGCACCAGGAGGCTGCTGTCGACGAGGGACGCGATGCCGCCGAGGATCCCGTCGCCGAAAGCTTCGTCGTCATTGGCTACGTTGCCGGCAAGTTCGAGTGTGAACCCGCCGGCGAAGACCGCCAGGCGGTGGAAGAGCCGTTGCTCAGCCGGAGAGAGCAAGCTGTAGCTCCAGGCCAGGCCGTCGCGCAGCGTGCGCAGCCTCGCCGGTGCATCCCGGGGACCATCGACGAGGACATCGAGCGGATGCTCAAGCCGCGCCACAAGTGCTGGCAGTGGGAGATGGCGCAGGCGGGCCGCCGCGAGCTCAATCGCCAGAGGCAACCCATCCAGCCGTGAGCAGGCCTGGGCGACAAGTGCGGCGTTCTCCTGCGTGAGCGTAAACGTGCCTGTCGCCGCCGCTGCCCGCGTGACAAAGAGCTCGACCGCCGGGATGGCGCGCAGGTCGGCCAGTGGCGGCAGCCGGGCAAGGGCTGGTGCTGCGAGTGGTACGACCTGGACCTGGTGCTCCCCGGATACGCGCAGCAGAGAACGGCTGGTGATCATGACCTGGAGGCCAGGGGCCGCCCGCAAAAGCGCCGTGATCAGGGGAGCAGCGTCGTTAACCTGCTCGAAATTGTCCAGGACCAGGAGGAGGTCGCGTTCTCCCAGCTCCTCGCCGAGCGCTTCCGGGGTCGCGTCGCCACGCAGCCCCAGGCTCGAGGCAATGGCGGGCAGGACCAGGGCTGGGTCGGTGATGCTGGCGATCGGGATGAAGTACGCGCCGTCTGGGTACTCGCTCGCCACCACCCGCGCGATCTCACTGGCGAGCGTCGTCTTGCCGACACCGCCGGGTCCAGTGAGCGTTACGAGGCGAACATCGTGCCTCCGCAACAATGAACGCGCGTAGAGCAGCTCGGCGTCGCGGCCGATGATGCCAGAGGTGGCAGCGGGAATCATGCCTGGCATGCTGCGCGTTTCAGTGAGGAGTTGCGTTCGCTGGGCTAGCGCCGGGGATTGCGGCACACACCCTTGCACTCGATGGCTGCCATGAGGATCGGATCAACTTCGTCTCCGGTGTAGATCCATCGCTTTTCCAGGACGGTCATGATGATGACCGCCGGGGTTTCTCCCGTATTGAGGTAGCTGTAGTGCACGGCGCGATCAGTTGACACCCAATCGCCTGCCTCAAGTTGCAGCAGGGGCCTTACGGGCTGCCGGGCCTCATCAAGCGGTTGATACGCCAGATCCGGCACCGGTCGATTGCGAATCAGTTGGAAGTCAAACGTGACGTCGCCTGAATCGACCAGCCAGACAATGGCGCCGTCATGCAGGAAGTGCCCGGCGAAGGCAACGCAGGCATGGGGTGGCAGGGTGACCTTCACGACGTACAGGTCAGAGTCCGGGACACTGGCTGGACTGACCAGAGCCTCAACCGGTGGGAATTCCAACGGCGCTTCCGGGTCGTCAGAATGCATGGCAGCGATTTCTTCTGGCGTGCAGAACTCCGGCGGATTCAGGCTCTCAACGGCCGTGGGGGTGGCGGAGCTTGCTTGAGACACGAGCGGGAGCAGACCAAGACCCGAGAAGACCATGCAGAATAGGAGAGCGACGGGGTACCAGGTGCGGCGCATCTGCAGACACTCCTTCGGAACGTAACGCGGCAAGGGGAGCGACTACCGCGATCATACACGAGAGGTGTGGAGATGTTACCTAGGATTTTGGTGCGCAGAGGGTGCGGTAGGGCTGGCGCTCGGAGAGGGTCATGGCGGCTTCCACCAGGGCCAGGTGGGTGAAGGCCTGCGGGAAGTTGCCAAGCAGCACCCGGGTTTCGGGGTCGTATTCCTCGCTGCAGAGCCCGAGGTCGTTGCGCAGGGCGAGGAGGCGGCCGAATAGTTCGCAGGCCTCGTCGTAGCGGTCCTGCAGGGCCAGCACTTCCACCAGCCAGTAGGAGCAGGCCAGGAACACGCCTTCGCCGGCCGGCAGCCCGTCCACCTGGGAGTCCGAGTGATAGCGCAGCAGGAAGCCATCCACGCTCAGGTGCTTCTGCATGGCGGCGACGGTGGAGACAAAGCGCGGGTCGTTCGCGTCAAGGAATCCGACAATCGGCATCTGGAGCACGCTGGCGTCCAGTTCGTCCGCGCCGTAGGACTGGGTGAACGCCTGCAGGCGCGGGTTCCAGGCACGCTCCAGGACTTCGGCATGGATTTCGTCACGGATCGCCTGCCAGTGGGCGACCGGCCCCTCCAGCCCGAACTCATCGCACATGCGCACGCCGCGATCGAAGGCGACCCAGGCCATGACCTTGGAGTGGGTGAAGTGACGTAGCTCGCCGCGTACTTCCCAGATGCCCGCGTCTTTCTGCCGCCAACCGTCTTCCAGCCAGG
>JALYWD010000731.1 GCA_030852885.1 Chloroflexota bacterium
GTCCAACTCGAAGCGCAGTACCTCCCACTGCATCAGGTCGCGCGGGCGCCCCACCACCTTGCTGACCCCCTCGTTCGGGATCGGGCGTGTGGGGTCCTTGATCAGGACATCAGCAATCGTCAACGACGATGTCGACATGCGGAGCACTCCTGTGAGCGGGTGAGTTGCTACGAGGCCGTGATCGGGACCGCCAGGTAGTCCCAGCCATCACGCGCATCGAGCAGGCGAAAATACGACTTCTCGTCATACGAGCCGGGGAAGAAGACGACCAGGCGCCCCTTGATCTCCCCGGCCACATCATCAATCAATTCGGAGACCCGCACCAGTCCGAACAGCGATGCCACTCCGGAGAGGGCCACGACGGTCGTGCCGTCAACCCCCTCGGCCCGCAACTCGTCCCGGACCAACCCGGCCAGATGCGCCTTGAAATCGGCCAGGGCGTAGATGGCGAAGGCCGGGTTCGCGAAGTAGCGCTCCCGGTAGCGGTGCGCCGCCATCCACTCGGCGAACGCCTGCGTCAGGTCGAGGTGGCGCCAGCCTCGCCTGGCATCGCGCGTGGCAATCTCGAACCGGGTCAGGTGCAGCCGCAGCCGGCGCTCCTGTGCCGGGTCATAGACCACGAACCAGACTTTCTGATCCCCCGCCAGCGATGAATCCCACGGCCGCGCCACCAGATCGCTGTAGCGCTCCACCAGGCGATCAATCGTGCTCATGCTCGCCCTTCAACACGAGGCAGGTGCGGAAACTCCACCTCCGTCACCCCGCCCAGGCTGCGGTACGCGATCCACCCGCGCTGCGCCGCAATCTTCGCCTGCTCATGGAGAGCGTGCGCTGGCGCATCGAGCAACTGCGCCCAGAACGTGGAGAAGAGCGCCTCCCCACCCGCGCCGCAGAGATAGCCCAGGTAGAGCGCGTAGGCCGTGGACTCCGGCTGGGCCAGAGCGCGGACACGGGTCTTCTTGACCCTGCCCTGCAAGTGCCCTGATTGCCGCCAGGAGGAGGCTGTGTTCTGAGCGTTGCTCACGAGGGACTTCTGACTGTACCGCCCCGGGAATGCGTACTCAAGCACCGCGGAGAGCGACTCGCGGGTCACCGGCTCGCCCAGCGGCGTTTGCAGCACGAGCGGAGCCGTCGCGCGCAGCAGCGGATCCCGTGCGCTGGCACAGAGCAGGGCCAGCATCGGCTGCGTTTCAGGGTTGGCGTCCCAGAGCGTGCGCAACCCCTGGACCACAGGCAGTTCCGGGGAAAGGGCGTACAACTCACGCAGCCGGCCAAACGTGCCCTTGCGGTTGGCCACCGTGCGCTTGCCCAGCACGTTCTCCTCTACCACCGCACATGCATATTCCGAGTAGGGCGCGTTCGGCGGAACTGCCGCCAGCAACGCCCGCAGATCACCGAGCATGATGGTGCGGCTGTCATGCGGGCCGCCAGGCCCATTGCTGAAGCCGAACGGGATGGCAGCATCGGGAACGAGGTACACGTTGCTCCTCTGGAAGTGCAACCGTTTTCAACAAGATGTGTGTGAATACTAACGCAGTCGGGACGCTTCACCAATCCAGGAAGTCATCCATTGGGCTTACCTCCACACAGAGTGGAACCTACGCAACGAGGTGCGCGGGGAAGTCCTGCTGCAGCCAGGCCACAATGTGGTCGCCGAGGGCCGCTCGAACCATTTCAGCGTTCGGGGTGGCTGCCAGGAGCTGGTCCTTCAGCGCCATCCGCGTCAGCGCATCTTCCTCTGATCCAACTGACCGCTGTGTTTTCATCTGGGCATAGCGCTGGTAGCACTTTCGCTTGTCCAGATCGGTCAAGCGCTCACAGTGCTTGCGCCGCGCGACGACGGCTACCTCATGGACGCCCAGGCGGGTCGCGAGCCGCTCAAGACGCTCGTACCGGCCTACAGCGATCGATGCCGACACGGTTTTCGCGCCGGCTATCTGGGTAATCATGCGCCATGCGGCCAGCTCCGTTGCCAGCGCAAGCAGCGGCTGATTGCCGCCCCGCAGTTGCGCCGTGACCTGATCCAGCAGCGCGACTATGTTGACTCTCAGCT
>JALYWD010000024.1 GCA_030852885.1 Chloroflexota bacterium
GCGTAGCGACAATTCGCTACGCCCGGGACGCGGTCAATACCTGACGAGCGGCCTAATGCTCCAGGATGGAGATATAGCGCAGCCAGGTGCGGCCAAGGATGGGGTAGTGGATGATGCCCTGCACCCATGGCTTGACGACATAAATGCGGTTCAGGTGGAAGAGCGGCACCAGGGAAGCATCCTGGTTCAGCAGCGCCTCCGCGTCCTGGTACCTGGCGACGCGGGCCTCGGCATCACCCATGGAGACTGCCTCACCCACGATGGAATCGAACTCGTCGTTCTTCCAGTGCGAGTGATAGTAGTCGGACGAGGATTCAAAGAGCTGGTTGTGCCAGTTGGCGGGATCGCCCCAGTCCGAGCCCCAGTAGCTGAGGAGCATGTTGAAGGGCTGGTCGGTCCGCGCGTTGAACCAGTCCTGGAAAGCCTTGTCCTCCAGCGGGTCCAGCTTGACGTTGACTCCCAGCGACTGCTTCCAGATCCCTTGCAGGTACTCGGCGGACTTCTTTTCCTGGGTGGAGGTGGCGGTGTAGGTGAGGGTGATTTCCGGCATCCCCTCTCCGTTCGGGAAGCCCGCATCCGCCAGGAGTTGCTTGGCCTTCTCGAGGTCCTCGCCCAGCGCGGCCGCCTCGTTGTAGCCAGGAATGTCTGGGGGCAGGATGGTGGGGGCCGGGGAGAACTCGCCCTTCAGCACGCCGTTGGCCAGGGCATCGCGCTGAATGGCCATCGAGAGCGCCTGCCGCACGCGCACATCGTCGGTCGGCGGGTTGGTGGTGTCCATGACGATGAACTGCGTGCCAGAGCGGGGGAAGACCTGCACCAGCGGGCCAAGGACCGGATCGTTCTTGACGCGGTCGAGATCGGCGCCAGCCACCTGGGCCTGGTCCAGCTCGTCAGCCTCGAAGGCCACGAGCGCCTGCGCCACAGGGTCCGCGAAGAGCGTGAACTCACCGCGCGTGATTGTCGGCTTCTCACCCCAGTATTTCTCGTTGCGCTCCAGGACCATGTTCTGGTCGTGGTTCCACTCGGTCAGGACGTACGGACCGTTGGAGACCATGTTGCCGGCCTCGACCCACGCGTCCCCGAACTCCTCGATGGTGTGCCGCGGCACCGGGTAGTACGTCCAGGTGGCGGCTAGCAGGGGGAAGAACGGTGTTGCGTCTTCCAGGGTCACGACGAGCGTCTTGTCGTCCGTGGCCTTGACGCCCAACGTGTCCAGTTCCGCGTCGCCACTGTCAATGGCCGCCGCGTTCTTGAGCGGGTAGAGCGCGGACGTGTACTCGGACTTGGTTTCCGGGATGAGAACGCGCTTCCAGCTCCACTCGAAGTCGTTGGCGGTCAACGGGGTGTCATCCGACCAGACCAGGCCATCGCGCAGCGTGAAGGTAAACTCGGTCTGCTCGTCGTTGACGTCCATCGATTCCGCGAGGCCCATTTGCAGCGAGCCATCGCGTTGATCAATGAACACCAGTCCCTCGAACAGGTTCTGGGTCATTTCCAGACCCTTGCCGCCGGAGGTGACGCCGGGATCGAAGCGCACCGGCTCGCCTTCGGGCAGGCGGACAACCTGCTCGGCGGCCAGGGGCTTGTCCTGGAAGTACGCATTCGCTGCCGCCAAACGGTTGCTGGCGGCGGCCTGCGTGGTGCGCTGGAGCACCGTCATGATGGCTAGGCCCGCGCCCAGAGCTGCGCCGCCTTTGAGGAATGACCGGCGAGAACTAGCCGGCGCTGATTGATCCTGTGGACTTTCCGATGCGGGAGACATGGTAACTACCTCCGCTAGAACCGCGCGAGCTTCGCGCCGGGCGAGTCTACGGCAGGACGCACTTGCCCGCCACTGGCAACAGTTCGCAATTGATGCGGGCGGACCCGCAGCGGCCTTCGCTCACTGTCCTGTAGCGTTATGGGCGGCGTTCTCTGACCGGCTGGCGATATGCGAATATCGCCACATCGAGAAAGCTGGACGAAAATCCCCCACCTGAAGCTGCGTGTGCGTGAAAGCTGCTGATTGCGTTCATGGCGAATCAACCTGAAATCGCCGCTCGTCCGGATGCCCTGGCTGCCGTGCGGGTTCCAGACTTCCGGCTCCTCCTGAGCGGCGAGTTCCTGCGTGGGTTTGCCCACGCCATGCTGAGCGTGCTCATCGGCTGGGAGCTTTTCCTGCGTACGGGCTCGGCGTTCGCGCTGGGACTGGTCGGGCTGGTCCAGATCATCCCCAATGTCGTGCTGGCGCTGCCGATCGGCCACTTTGCCGATCAGCACAACCCGCAGCGGATCGCCGTTTCAGCAACGGTGCTCGACGCCATGGCGGCAGCAGCATTGGCGTATCTGGCGTGGATACACGGCCCGGTGCCCTTGTTCTATGTCTGCCTGTTTCTTATTGGCCTGGCGCGCACCTTCATCAGTTCCACAGAAACTGCGTTGCTGGCCTCGATTGCGCCCGCCTCGCTCTTCAGCAACGCGGCGGCATGGGGCACGAGTAGTTGGCAAATCGCGGCGGTCCTTGGCCCGGCCCTTGGCGGGCTGGCGATTGCCGCGTGGGGCAACACAGCGCTGGTGTTTGCGGTGGCCGCGGGCATGATCGCCGCCGGCGCGCTCCTGCTCAGCCTGATGCACCCGCGCCAGCTCGAACAGCAGCACGAGCCGCTGAGCACCGATGCCCTGCTCGCCGGGGTGCGCTTTCTGCGGCGGACGCCGATCCTGCTGGCCGCCATCACGCTGGATATGGTGGCTGTCCTCCTGGGTGGCGCCACCGCGCTGCTCCCGATCTTTGCCGAGGAGGTGCTGCACGTTGGCGCGAGTGGCCTGGGCTTGCTGCGCGCCGCGCCGGCGGTTGGCGCGGTAATCATGTCCGTGTTGCTGGTGCGCAAGGGGCCGTTTCACCGGGCGGGCCTCACCCTGCTTGTGGCCGTGGCGGGTTTCGGCGTGGCCATGGTGCTGTTCGGGGCCTCGCGCACGCTCGGTCTCTCCATGGCCGCCCTGGGCATGGCGGGCGCGTGTGACGTGATCAGCATGGTGATCCGGCACACGATGCAACTGACCTACACGCCAGACTTCATGCGGGGCCGGGTCAGCGCCGTCCACCACCTGTTCATCGGCATGTCGAACGAGTTTGGCGAGTTCGAATCCGGCATCATGGCAGCCATCTTCGGCGCCACCACCGCGGTCGTCATCGGCGGCATAGGCACGCTGGTGACCGTGGCCGTGATCGCCGTCATCTGGCCGCAGGTGCGCAACCTGCGCGAGATCATGCTGGAGCCGCAGGACGTTGAGGTGGTGGGAGAGGCGGAGATGGCGCGGGCGATTTAGCCAACGAGCCACGTGGTTGATCGGACCTGGTTGAGTCTGGCGTCGCCGGTGCTCCTTGCCGGCGACGCAGATCCCGCCGAGTCTCGCTATTCGGCCACCAGTTGCACCGTCTCGTGCCGGAGCTCCAGCACTTCCTCCGGCTGATTGAGCACGACATCGCTTGTGCGCACGATCTGGCCGGCGGGAACAGCGTTGACGACCCCGACATCCTTGGCGAAGCCGATTGGCAGTGCGTCCAGCTCGATGCTGCGCCGCGCCGGAATCAGCTTGCCCCAGACGGTGAAGCCACCCTCGCCGTCAAGGCGGTCGCCAGGCGCCAGGTCACGCTTGGCGACGGCGACCGGATCGCCCCGGAAGGCGGTCGGGAAGCCGGTCGCTTCGCCACGCAGGGCGGCGGAGTAAATGGAGATGCCCAGCTCCATGCCGATCAGGTGGTACGGCTTGTAGGTCCCGGCGAAGCGCCCACTAGCGTCCGTGCGGAGGCCGTACTGCTTGAAGCAGGCGGCTGCGTACGCCGTGGGAGCCTCCAGCACCACATAGACACCCCAGCGCAGGTCGCGCTCGACCTCGGAGCCATCGCGGTTGAGTGAGGAGATGACTTCCACATAGCCTGGGCCATCGGAAGCCAGTTTCGCGGCCAGGTCATCCACGCCGACTGGCGGAAACGTGAGGCCATCTTCCGGCGGCCGCAGGCCGCTGGCGTTCGCGACGGCCGCCATCTCAATCGCCGACTTGGTGCCATCCAGGAAGGAATTGAACATCTGGCTGTTCATGCCTGCCGCCTGCGCTTCTTCAGCGGTCAGGCCGTAATGCGCCCAGATGGTGTCCGGGGTGGAGGCGTGGTACTCCGGCAGGTACTTGGTGCCCTTGCCGGCGGCGGCCACGCGGAAACCACAGGCGCGCGCCCAATCGACCAACTCTGCGATCAGGGCTGGCTGGTCGCCATAGGCCAGCGAGTACACCACCCCGGCCTGCGCCGCACGCTTCGCCAGCGCCGGGCCGACCAGGACGTCGGCCTCGACATTGACGTTGACCAGGTGTTTCCCCGCCTCGAAGACCAGGAGCGCATGCAGCGCCCCGGCAATAGGGTCACCGGTCGCCTCTACCACGACGTCGATATCGTCTCCGGAGACGGCTTCCCGAACGTCGCGCGTGAGCCTGACGGCGGCTATCGCCTCGGCAGACCAGCCGAGCCCGGCGAGTTTGTCCGGCACCCGCTCCGGGTAGAGATCGGCGATGGCGCGCACGGCGATACCCGGCATGGTGGGAGCCTGGGTCAGGAACATCGAGCCGAACTTGCCCGCGCCAATCAGCGCCACGCCAATCGGGTCACCGCGTTCGGCACGCTCCGCCGCCAGTCGCGCCAGATTCATGGAAGGTCCTCTCCGATTTGTGTGGCAGATCACGCTGCCTCGGCATCAGTGGTCCGATACTGCCTGCCCGCACATGATGCCACGGGGAAGGTTCCGGGCATGAGCGACCTCGTTCTTACTGGTCACGCTGGTACTGCCCATCATCCTGTGTCGTCCTGAGCGAAGTCGAAGGATCTCGTTCCCGTCCCACCACTCCTCCCAGGTGTCATCTCGAGCGCAGTCGAGAGATCTTGGCCTCGCCAACCGCCGGGCAACGATGCCCACACGCCAGCGTCGCCGCCCCCTCGCGTCGTCGCGGCCGGTGATGCCCAGATCTCTCGCCTGCGCTCGAGATGACACCTGGGAGGAGTGGTGGGACGGGACTGGTTGGATGCGAGGGCGAGCGGTGGGCCGTGCAGACTCCTGCAGCACGGCCCGTGCATCCTGCCACACCTTCTGCGTAGTCCACGCAACAATGCCAACGCGCCCCAGTCGCAAAAGTTGGCATTCTTGGCACACTTATCCAAACCTGCGAAATTGATATGCACGTCTGGAGCCATGGACCAGATACGAATCTACAACCACTGCGCGCACGCCCGCATGGATCCCCGGCTTGCGCCGGTGGTCGAGTCAGTGCGGGCCGAGATGGTGGCGTGCTGTGGAGACCGCCTGCGAGAACTTCGCCTCCAGGGCTCCATTGCGCGCGGCGATGCCCGGGTGGGTCACGCGGACCTGGACATGATCGCGCTCCTGGCTGGGCCGCCCACGGCCAGCGACCACGGCTGTCTGGAAGAATTGGCAGAGCGGCTCGGCGCAGGAACGAATCTGGTTTCGCGGTTCGACCTTGAGGCGGTAGATGCGAACACGCTGACGCCGTTTCGCCGGTTCGTGCTTTCCAGCGATTCGCTGTGTATCCATGGAACCGATTCCCTGACGCTGCCCGTGCAATCAATGGAGCGGCTTGCCCTGGCACGGCTGGTGACGCCCGACCCCGCGACCATGCTGCCGGACTACCTGGATTGGGTGGAGGAACTGCCCAGCGCCGAGGATGCCGAGCGACGCTTTGCCAGCCGCATCATCGGCAAGGACCTACTGAAGGTGCTGCGCGGCGTGCTCTTGCTGCGTGGAGCGGAATACGAGGTCGCGATCCCGCGCGTAGCTGCGCAGGTCCCGCAGGTTGCCCCGGAGGCAAGTGCAGTTACGGAGCGCCTTTTCGCGCTTTACATCGAACCGACCCCGGACCTGGACGCCATCCACCGGGCAGTGGCCGAGGTGGTTGCGCTGATGAAGGACTGCCCCGAACTCGGCATGTTGTGCGGCGCGAACAGCGATGATATCGCCTCTCTGGGAGAGACCACGACGTGATGGATAGGGCGCCGGTTAGGCCGCTACGAGGCGGAGGCTGCATTGGAGCGAGCGATGAACTACGTGGCGACCCCGGCGGCCGCGTCCTGACTGGATTGAAGTGTGGCCACCGTTTGCGCCAGCCACTCGGCGGCGGCGTGGGTCTGGCGCTGGCGCAAATCCAGGACCAGGTCCTGGAAAAACAAGTCGTCTCCGGGTGCGGCGTTGGTAGATATCTGCAGGTCGGTCCGTTGCTCCGCGAGCGAGGTTGCGAGTTGCAGCGTGACCGCATGTTGCTCCGTGGCCAAGTGGAGGGCAAGTTCCGGCGCAAGGTGCATGGCAAAGTAGAGCTTGACCAGGAACTCGAGCCGGATCTCACGGGTGCGCGCCACCGGCTCACCCAGCCACCGGCGGAGCTCTGCGTCGCCGCTGCTCGTGAGGTGACAGATCTGGCGGGGCGGCCGGGGCGCCTGGTCCTCGGTGGTCATCGTCAGCCAGCCGAGCCGCGCCAGCTTTTTCAGGTGCTTGTACAGCATGGCGGGCTCGAGGCGGATCACCTCGCCCAGGGGCTGGTCGCGCCGGAACTGTC
>JALYWD010000036.1 GCA_030852885.1 Chloroflexota bacterium
CCTGTATAGGCCCTGAGGGGCACTGGAAGAGCACGGCGGGGGCCGCCCGTCGAACCCTGAGGGGAGCACTGGAAGGGTGGTGTGGCGTCCCCACGGGGAATCGAATGCCTCTTCGCGTCAGGACCGCTACTGCGCGCCTATTGGCGGGGCTGACCACAGAGACCCTGACCTACCTTCCGGAGCTGAAGTCCGCTAATTCGTCCGCACCAACGGCTCAGGAAGGCATTCCCGGGGTCGCCCCTGTGCGGCCCGCCCTACGACTGACTCCCGGTCGGCTACGGCCTCCCTCTGAGCAAAGACGGCCGTCCACAAACCCCCAAGTCACTAGCGAATTTTCCTTAGTGGGTTGGGGATTGCTGTGGGGAAGGGTGTCCGCTGTGCCGGGCATCCCTGAGCAACTCCCAAGTCACTAGCGAAAATCTCTAGTGGGTTGGGTGTTTGGTGGGGGCACCCTCGGTCCACTGGTCCTGAGAAACCCTCCAGTCACTAGCGAATCTTCCTAGAGGGTGGGGAGTTGGCCAATGCAGCCACCGTGCCCCTTCCGTTCCCCTCAAGTGCTCTTGCAGCCCACCTAGGTGCTCTTGCAGTGCTCCCTGAGCGCCACGGCAGGCGTCCCGCCAGCCATCCCATTCGATTCCTTCCACCACCCCCGCCGGTTCCCTGCAGGTGCACCCGAAGTGCCCGCGGAATGGCCCCGGGGGCTTCCACCCTGAGACCCAACACATGGCCAAGACCTACCCCCACGACTGCGCAGTGAAGAACTGTGGTCGCCCGCGCGCCAAGTGGTCGCGCTTCTGCGTCCGGCATCAGTGCCGGCTGACTCGTTACGGACACGAACTACAGGAACCTATGGACCGCACTTGCGCCTACGATGCCCAACTAGCCGTTGCCCGCCGCTACATCACCCTGCACAAGGACACTCAGGCAGGGACGGCAGCCTTCGAGCTGGCCCGGGCACTGATGGAGTACCGGGCAGACACTCCCTTGGCTGCGGATCAGCGGTTGCAGCAGGCGTGGGAGATTCAGCGCCACAGGGGAGCTGATCCTTGGGAGGTGGTGGCCCGGGTGGTCGCCTTCTACCTCTTCATGGACCACCGCCCCGGTTACTTCCGCAATCAGAAGGCGGAGGATGTCGCCCTCGGTCGCCTGTGCCTGCACAGCATGCCTCTTGGCGGTCACCGCTACAGCGCCACGGTCTACGCGCCAGCAGGCGAGCTGATCCGCCGTCACCTCGGCCAGTTCGCATTGGCCCTGATCCGCAAGGTCAACAAGGATGCGGACCGCGTTGCGCAGCTGAAGGCGAAGAGCGCTGCCCTGTAGCGCCTCTGCCGTGTCCCTTCCGTTTCCCCTTCATTGCGCCTGCCGTGCTCTCGCAGCACACGTCCAGTGCTCCAGCAGCCCAACTGCCGTGCACCCGCGGCGCATTCCATCCACTTCCAATCCATCACCCGGAGTTCACATGCACCCTCAGTTCCTCTTCCCCGCCATGCTGCTGTCTGTGGCACTGACCCTGTTCCCGTATTCGAGCCTGCGCACCCGATGGGCGCGCTTTATGGCCCCGCTGGCTATTGAGGCTGCCCGCTGATGGCTTCCCGGCTATCCCCCGCCGCGGCGCGCCGGCAGCGCACTGTGGAGACCAACAACAAGCGGATGCGCTGGCTGGATGAGGCGGCCAATCCACCGCCTCGCGATTCGGCCGCATTCGAAGAACTGCGGGACCTGTTCCCGAAGCGGCGGCTGTTAGAGGTGCCACCGACTGAGCGGGAGCTTGTGCGGCAGCAGCTTGCGGCCCGGCTGCGGAACCTGGAAACGCTGGCGGAGGAACTGCGCGAGGTAATCGACGTGGCTGGAGAGGCCGTGACGGTGGAGCTGCTGGAGAGCCTCCAGAGCACCTGCGGGGAGATTGAAGGGGCACTGCAGGGGACGGTGGAGAGAGCGGCGCAGAGCACGGGGCTGGCGGTTGCCTGATCGGCTGTGATGGGCCGCGACGGTGGCGCGATGTAACTACTGGTTCTCGCTACAACTTGGATGACAGCCGCGACCGCCTCTATTGAGGGCGGCCGTGCCGGGAGCTTCGATACAGAGGCTCCCGGACACCCCCGACCGATCTAAGGGTGAGTTCTCGCTACAACTTGGATGACAACCCGGCCATCTGCCGACACGGCGCAGCCAAGTTTGCCGCTAGTCCTTGAAGCCGGCGCACCCCCATCACGCCGAAGCACGATGCGCGCACGTTCGACGACGTTCGTCTAAGTACTGTTTCTGCCCACAACTCACAACACGATATCGACGCAATTTCGTCAGCGGCATCCCCTTTTTCTTCGGGACACCTCTGTCCCTCCATCCCCCTCCGTTCCCCTCACGTTGTCCCCACCGGGGACCAAAGGAGCTTTGCCCATGTCCGCTCTATTGCCCCTCATGTATGCCCCACAAGGCCCGCTGATCCGAAGCACCCCATTCCTGCAGTACCACATGGACGCTACCCGCCGAATGATCGGCCGGGAGCCTTCCGCCTTCATGCGCGCCACGGCACACAGCCTGTGGCAGACCTTCCAGATGCGCATGCCCACAGAAGGCCAGCCCGTTGCATATGCCGCAGTGAGTGCGGCTACCGGCTCCGGGAAGTCGCTGGCTGCATGCGCACTGTTGGCATTCCTGGCTGAAGAGAGCGAGCACTACAGCGGCGCGTATGTCGTGGAGACCATCGAAGCTGTAGAGGAAGTCCGGCAGTGGCTGGAGCGACTCGCGCCCGGCAAGGTGGCTGCTTACTCCAGCATCCACCACGCGAAGGCGTCGGCCACATCACGGACCGCCCGTGACTACGCGGAGCGCGGCGTAATTGCTGGCGCTCAGTACTCAGAGGAACAGTTCAAGGCCGCCCGAATCGTGGTTACTACGCATGCGAGGTGGAAACGGGACCTTGAGGGTGCAGACGGTGGTGTCCTTCGGTGCAATGGAAGGGACCGAACCCTTGTCATCGTTGACGAAGAGCCGAACCTGCAAGTCAGCTACACCCGGCAGCCGGAGCATGTTTCCGCGTTGCTGTCCGTGCTGTCAGACCATGTGCAGAACGATGAGGCGCGCGCCTTTGGGTTCACTACTGCCCATCAAGCGGCGGCCGCCCTTCGGGCCATCCATGACCGAATGCGTGCTGTCAAAGACAACCTGACGCAGCCGCAGATTGTGGGTGCTGACCTCGTTACAGCGGAAGACGCTGCGGCGTTGGCGGCAGTGACGCGTGAAGACATTTCCCGCTGCCTGTGGGGAAAAGACTCGGCCTCTGTTGCCTTCCACGCGGAAACTCTCGACTTCCTGAAGGCTGCCGCACAGGGCCGGGTGTTCTACAGCAAGGATGAGGGCGGCGCATTCTATGCGTATGCCTTCCGTCTCCCTGTGAAGGCGCGGCATATCGTGCTGGACGGTACGGCAGACCTCAACGGCATCTATGCGGTCGGAGGTCACGTCAGCACAGCGCCAACCCCTCGGCCGAACTACCGCAACCTTGAGCTGTTCGCAGTGACTCCCCCTGTAGAGTTTCGCGGTCAGATGCGCGCGCGGGGAATGCTTCGAGACATTTACCGGCTGACCCCGTACATGGCGTGGCTATTTGAGTTCATCGAACAGCAGACGAAGCCCGGGGAACGGGTGTTGATCTATGCAAAGCAAGCTCTTCTGTCGTTCGGCATACACAACCGGCCGGAATACGACGATAGCGGTGCCAATGATCGGAACCAAACCACCTTCAAGGGTCGGGAGCTTCACTGGTGCAACTTCGGACGGGGGAGGGGTATCAACAAATGGAAGGACTGCAACGTCTACATTCGTCTAGGCGACTTTCACCTGAAGCGCGCCACCGCGGTGCAAACCGTGGGCAGTCTGACCAATCGGAAGTTCAATGCCTCAGAGCTTCGGCACCTGTCCAGTCCGTCCGCCAAGGATGAAGACGTAACGATGGTGCAGGAAGGTCACTTGATCGTGACCAACAAGCAGGATGCTGCGCGGACCATCATTCGACAGCTCGACGACACTGGAGTTTGTCCGGCGGCGCGTGCCTACATGGTGGACTGCGATCTTGCATTGCTGGTCAAGCATCAAGCCGCGATGTTTCCAATGGCGAATCCCTACCGCGTGATTGACGCAAACGGAAACACCCTCAGTGCCTCACGGACCGAAGGTGGCGGCGCAGCGGCCCGTGTCTCACGGTTCCTGCTGATGACGGATCAGACGCAAGTGTCTGTTCCCGATTTGGTGGAGCAATGCGGAATGCCGGTGCAGCACTGCGCCCACACGCTCAATACACGAGAGGTGCGGGAGGCAATGGCTGCGCGCGGCTGGACCGAAAGCACGCGGAAGGCTCAGGGCCTGCCAGGCAAGGGACGGCTACTGATTCGCGCAGCCGCATAACAAACCAAAGGAAGATCAATGCCTACAAACTGCTGCCGAGATTGCGGCGCGGCCTTCAACTCCATACGTGCCCGGCGGATGCACTGGAGCGGCCCGCCAAACGCGCGGCGATGCCTCCCAACGGAAGCACTCCTGCGGAAAGGTATGACACAAAACAGCGGCGGGAAATGGCGCGCTCCACAGTCACCCGCCGCCACCCTCCGTGTCCCCTTCAGTCCCCCTGCAAGCCGCTTCGCAAAGACTGCCTCCCGCTTCGATTAACCCCGCCCCTCCGCCGTAGCCCTTCCGTGGCACGGCAGCGCTCAACAACAAGAGACCTTCAATGTCCGATATCTGCAGCTGCCGCGCATGCGGCGAGCTGTTCAACAGTACGGCTGCCTTCGACAAACACCGCATTGGTTCATCCCGACAGCTCCGCGAGCCGGCCACAGCGCCGGACCGCCGCTGCCGAACCGTCGAAGAAATGCGCGCCGTTGGCATGGCCACCAACGCCCGCGGCCGATGGGTAACGGCCCTGAAAGAAACTAACCACCACAAGGATTCCAGCAATGTCTAAAGAGATTGAACGGCTTCGCGCCGAAGTGGACGCGTTCCACAGCTACACAGCAAGCGTCCGCGCCCCACAGCCTCCGCCTGCACCACAGCCGGCGGCCTTCAGGTCCACGGCCGAACTCACCGCAGCGATGCGCGACCCCCGGTACAAGAACGACCCCGCGTACCGCGATGAGGTCGCGCAGAGGCTCGCTCCGATGATGAGTGCCGAAGAGACCTAGTCCACAACCCAAGTCCCCGCCGTCCACCTTCAGGGCCACTCCAGCCAGCCCCCGCGCCGCTACGGTGACGCGCGCGCTGATAACTGCCGTTCCCCGAACGGTGGCCGGCGGGAGCGGTAGCGACTGCCTGCCGCCGCATCACGCGGAAGCGGCTTGCCCTTGTTCCCCAAAGGCGCACCGCCGCAGTCATTCACCACACAAGGACCACCATGACAAAGAAAATCTCAGAGCCGAGCACGGAAGACCTGCTGCAGGCTCTCAATGAATCCAACGCAGCCGCACAGCCGGCCGCCGTTGCCGCCCCTTCGGATCACGTCATCCTCCCGGCCGGTCCGGCGAAGGTGGCGCTCTTCCTCCCATTCCAGATTACCGCCACGCGGAACCGCAGCGACCGCAAGCCGCTGCCTGCCTGGATTGTGTATGTCGTTGAGGACGGCCGAGTGCAGAGCACGCACTACGCGCACTCCATCCACGGCCCCGCCGATACCGTCATCAATGTCTCTGGCGAGATTCCCGGCTACATTCCCAAGCGCCTTCCGGGCACCTCCGGGGCCAGTGAGAATGACCAGCTGCCGGGCCGGCTGGACTGGTATCTGTTCTCGACAGGGAAACTGACGGTGTTCACGGAAGCTCGCGGGGCGGCCCCGGCGGCGGCCGCGAAGTCTCCGGCACAGCAAGTGAAGCCTCTTGGCTATGTCGAGCTTCCGGAGATTCCGCGCCACCAGTTCCACTCCCCGGGCATTCCGGAGTTCATCGAAGCCACCGCGGATGCCATTGCACAGGCCCATGCCGCTAAGAAGTGGAGTGAAGCAGCAGGCACGGCGTCTGCCTTGGCTGCGGTTGTCGCCACGCTGGCCGAAGTGGACAAGTGGCCGGTGGTAACGAGCCGCCCGCTGTCACAGCCCGGCCCAGGTGTTGACACCTATCCGGACGGCAGCGCCATTGTTGCGGCCTATGACGGAGCAGAATCCCTGCCACCCAAGGTGCGCGATGGATACAAGGAAGCGCTGCGGCTGCTGGCCTCCCGCGCTCTCAACTTGAACTACCGGACCGCATGCGAGCGGGGCGGCCAACAGCTGGCAACGCTCCGTGACAGCTTTCAGCTGATGGCCCGCTAATCATCCCTCGCCGCGGGGAACGGCGACTGTCCCAACGGGCGCGGTTTCATGTCCTTGTCCGCGCCCGATTCCCTCACTTTCTCAAAGAGTAACCACATGACCAACGACACCCCGTCGCGGGGACGCGCGACTACGCAGCAGCTAGATGAGCTGCATGGAATGCTGGCAGAGGTTTTCTCTGCCGAACTGCAGCAGGCACGGGACGGCCCTGACTGCCCCGAGTGCGGCCGGAAGGCGCGCATAGAACCGGCAATGCTTGGGCAGATTGTGAAGTGGCTTTCTGCAAACGGCATCGACGTGCCCGCCCGCGCGGCTGGTGTGGATCGAATGCTAGGCGGCCTGCCCGACATGGACGCGCTGGAGGCCGGTCTTGTCGTTTCAATCACACGCGCGAGGAAGGAGTAGAGCATGAGCTTAACCATTGAACAGGCTCTAGAGCTTGTGCCGAAGTCGGCACCGAATCGCGAAGCCTTGGCGCGGCTACTGATCGCGGCGCGGGACGCGCTGTCTGATATTGAGCGGGAAACCGTTCATGCAAAGTGGCGCGTCCGCCTGCGGTCTATCTCCTTCCTCCTTGCCGCTGTTGAATCGGCACCGAAGGGAACGCGGGAGCGGTCCCGTGCGGAACGCAAGGTGCGGGCGGCCATCGAAGCCGCGCGAAAGTATGCGAGCCGGAACAACCTGAAGCCAGATTCACGGAGCGGCGTACTGGAGAGGGCGCGGCTGTTGCGCGCAGCGGCACCGTAGGCGCGAAGAACCCAAGAATATTTTTGGCTACGATATGGGAACGATGGCGTTCCTATCCTGTTGATCCTGTTTGATTCGCGATTGACTGCCTTCCTCAATCGCTCCCTTATGGGAATGTCTCCCAACATGCAGGAAATTTTCAGCTGTAGTCTCCTTTTCTCCCGCTTCCGGGCCAAACGAGACAAAGAAAATGCTGATTAAGATTCGATCCTTTGAGTTGGACGTGTCCCTGTCCGGACGCTCCGTCTTCCTCCGACTCGGCAGCCGTGAATGGTATTTCTCGAAATACCCCACCGGACGCTGGCAACTGAACCCCTGACCAAACGTCGCGGGTAACCGCCAAACGAAGGGCCACTGTGCGCAATGCCGGTGGCCCTTTTTCTTTACCACAAGGAATCCTCATGCATACCCCCCCCTATCTCTCACGCGCGCCGCTGAAACCCACGGTTTCCCGCCCGAGTACGTGCGCGGATTCTCCGCCGGCATCACAGCCGGACAGGCGAACCCTTCCATGCACCTTCTGACGGAATGGAACAAATTCCCTCACGTGTACTGCGCCGGATACATGGCCGGCTGTCTTGCCGCACTCGCGCAGTCGCTATCGACTCCCTAAATTCAAGATCAATTCATGGCCAATACTTACGCCCGCTACCCGGCGGACGGCACAACTGCGGTCTTTACCGTTCCCTGTCCGTACATCGAGCAGGCGCACATCAAGGTCCGCGTAAACGGGTTCTTGTGCATCCAAGGTGCACACTACGATTTTCTTTCCTCCTCTCAAATCAGGTTCCGCTCCGGATTCCTGCCGGTGAACCTTGCTACCGTCGAGATTCGACGCGAGACCGTCAGCAATGTTCCTCTGGTGACGTTCCAGAATGGCGCGATTCTCAACGAAACCGACCTGAACACGGCTACCCTGCAGACACTGTTCATTTCGCAGGAAACGCGGGACTTCTATGAGGCGGCATTAGTATCGGGCTTCAATCGTCTGGTGAACGGCACCGCCGTAACTGCGCAAGACGCCATAGACGCGGCGGTGCAGGAAGTGTTGCAAAGCTCCCTTCTTGCTGACTTGCAATCCCGTATCTCCGACATCGACGCAAACGCGGAAAGCATCCTGTCTAACTCGGTGGCCATCAACACCATGCAGACGGTGATTGACTCGCTACTCAGTATCGAAGGCGTCGGCATCGCAACCTTCGTGCTCAATGAACAGCAGGAGCGGATTGCGGGAGATACCGCGTTAGCGCAGGCACTGGGCCTGATTGGCGCGGTGAACGGTGACAGCACGGCATTTGTCCTTGACTTGGACAAGGTCCAGGTAGACGGCTCCACGTCGCTAGGCTCTCGCCTATCTGGCATTGACACTGCCGTTGGTGACAACTCCGCGGCAATCGCCGCTGAGGCATCGGCCCGCAGTTCCGCGGACTCTGCCATTGCCTCCGATGTGTCAACGCTGGCCGCTCAGGTCACCTCCGAAGTCGGTACGCTGACGGCAGCTATCGAGTCGGAGGCCACCGCCCGTGCGGATGCGGATGACGCACTGGCGTCTGCCATCACCACGCTTGCGGCCACGGTCGGCGACAATACGGCGGCAATCTCTTCTGAGGCGTCCGCCCGCGCAAGCGGGGACAGCGCCATTGCTTCCACGGTCTCGACACTTTCATCCACCGTGGGCGACCACACCGCGGCGCTCTCCACCATTGGCACCGCTATAGATGGCATCGCCGCTCAGTACATGGTGAAGACGGACGTTAACGGCCGCGTTGCGGGCTTCGGACTTTACAACGATGGTGCCACGGCTGAGTTTGTGGTCTTGGCTGACAAGTTCGCCATTGTTGATCCCTCTGACTCCAGCGAAACACCAGTTGTCCCCTTCGTGGTTACCGACGGTGTCGTGCACATGCAAGATGTAGTCATCGGCAATGCGCTGATTGCATCCCTCAATGTTGGAAAGCTGGTGAGCGGTACGCTCAATGCCGACATTGAAATGGGAACCGGCAAGATTATCTGGGCGCAAGGCGGATTCATGCGGGTATCTGGCGCAGGATTCGGTAGCTCTAATCAGTTCCTTGAGTGGTTTGGCCCCTACAACGCTGACCTGTCGACGTGTAC
>JALYWD010000045.1 GCA_030852885.1 Chloroflexota bacterium
CACTCTCACGAGCCTGGTAGGCAGAGTAGATGTTCGGCAGGTAGCCCACCAGCAGCGCCACGATTGTCGCGACGGTGAGCGCCTCCAGCGCCGAAAGCATGATCACCCAGAAGTTGCTGCCCGGTGACTCAAAACCAAGGGTGGAGATGGCCGAGCCGCTGTAGAGAAACGCACGGATGAACGGCCTGATCCCAACCCCGTAAAAGGCCAGCGTGTACCCGAATCCGATGAACGCCAGGATCGAGGCGAGCACCAGCAGCAGGGATATTGGCGCATAGAGGCTAAGAAGCCGGTGCTTGCGGGATTCTGACCTGGTGAATCGGGACGCCACATCGAAGACGAGTTGGGTCAGGCGAAAGATGGAGCGGTTGTAGAACGGAGGTGCTTCACCCGGCACCATGAAGGTGCGAATGGAGAGCCCGGTGGCCGCCAGAATCACGATGATGCCGGCGAGGACGAAGAGCCCATTGCTGACATGCTCCCCGACGTGACGGCTCAGGATATCGCACGCTTCTCCCTTGGCACAGGGATCCATCGCATCTCCCGCTGGGCTGTTGTGTTCGGGGCGCTAGTATACGAGCCTACATCGCAACGATGAGCAACGAGGGGGCTCCCCGATGACGACGATGCTTGCCCGAAACGCCGATGTGCTGGTGACCATGGATGGCGAGCGCCGCGAGCTGCGCAACGCCAGTCTCTTCGTGCGGGACGGCGTCATCGAGCAGGTCGGCGCAGCGGCCGATCTGCCCCAGGATGTCGATGTCGTGCTGGATCTTGCGGGCCAGATCGTGCTGCCCGGACTGATCAACTGCCACCACCACCTGGATCAAACGCTGACGCGGAACCTCCCCGCCGGGCAGAACACGAACCTCTTCCCCTGGTTGCGCGCGCACTATCGCATCTGGGGCAGCCGCACACCGGAAGACTCGCGCACCGCCACCATCGTCGGCTGCGCCGAACTGGCGCTGACCGGCTGCACCACCGTCTTTGACCACGCCTACGTCTTCCAGAACGGCTGCCGCGTCGATGACCAGATCGCCGCCGCCAAAGAGGTGGGTGTCCGCTTCGTGGTCTCGCGCGGCAGCATGTCGCTCGGCGAATCCCAGGGTGGCCTGCCGCCAGACGACTGCGTGGAGGATGAGGCCGCTATCCTGGCGGATTCCGTGCGTGTCATCGATGCCTACCACGACCCCAACCCCGGCGCGATGACGCAGATCGTGCTGGCGCCCTGCTCCCCCTTCTCCGTGACGGAATCCCTGATGCGAGACACGGCGGTGCTGGCACGCGAAAAGGGCGTGCGCCTGCACACCCATCTCTGCGAAACGCTGGACGAGGAGCGCTACACCCTGCAGCGCCACGGGCTGCGCCCGGTCGAGTTCATGGAAACGCTGGACTGGGTCGGAGACGACGTCTGGTACGCGCACGCCATCCACGTCAATGACCGCGAGATCGATCTCTTCGCGCATCGTGGCACGGGTGTCTGCCACTGCCCAAGCTCCAACATGCGGCTGGCCTCCGGGATTGCGCCGGTCCGCAAGTACCTGGACGCGGGCGTGCGCACGGGCCTGGGTGTGGACGGCTCTGCCTCCAACGATGCCAACCACATGCTGGGCGAAGCGCGGCAAGCCATGCTGCTGGCCCGCCTGCAGATGGGCTTGTTGCCGCCGGAGGGGCCGCAGACCGTCCTCTCGACCTCCGATCCGCTGCGGGCGAAGGAATGGATGACCGCGCGCGAAATTCTGGAGGTTGCCACGCTTGGTGGCGCCTCCGTGCTCGGCCGCGGCGACATCGGCGCACTGGAAGTGGGCAAGCGCGCGGACTTCTTCACCGTTGATCTCAGCCAGGTCGCCCTCGCGGGTGCCCTGAGTGACCCCGTGGCCGCCATGCTCTTCTGCGCCCCACCGCGCGCCGTCTACACCGTGGTTGATGGCCGGGTCATCGTGGACCGGGGCGAACTGGTCACGCTCGATCTGGCGCAGGAAGTGGCGGCGCACAATCGCAACGCCGCACGGCTGGCCGCGCTCGCGGTTTAGCTCATCGCGCAACACCATCGGAGGGTACGCATGTCCCTCACTTTCGCTGCCATGTCCGAGGATCTTCTTGGCGACGCCGCAGCATTGCTGGCCTTGCGGCACCGTGAGGATCGCCTCGCCGCGCCGATCCTCCCCGCACGCTTCGAGGACCCGGCAGAGGTCGTGCCGGTGCTGTGCGCCCTCCTGGCCACGGAGGGCATGCGCGGGGTGGTCGCACTGCGCGGCGGGCAACTACTCGGCTTTCTGTGCGGCGCACCAGTCCTGCGGCCGGCGGACTACCTGTTCGCGGGCTTCGTGCCGCCGCGTTCCGGCGACATCCCTGACGCCGCCTACGCCATCGCTGCCAGTGCCCCGCCGGATCTCCTGCGGCGCATGTACGGCCTGGTCGCGGAACCGTGGGTGGCACGGGGCCTGAACACCCATTTTGCCTCGGCTCCGGCACGCGCGGCCTGGACTGAGGCCTGGGCGGATCTGGACTTTGGCCGCCTGGTAGCACTGGGCGCGCGGGCGACCGCGCCCGTGACAAAGCTGTCACGACCGCCAGCCGGCATCACTTTCCGGCTGGCCACGCCCGCTGATAGCGACGCGTTGCAATCCCGTATCGTGCCCTTCTTCCGGTCATTTTGCAGCCCGCCCCAGTTCCTGCCATTCGTGGAAGAAGCCATTCCGGCCCAGCGCCAGTTTGCGGCAGACCTCCTCGCCGATAGCGCCTGCGCGACCTGGATGGCCCTCGATGCAGAGGGGAGCCTCTTCTCATTCCTCGTCTTTGTTGGCCCGGACTCTCCGCACTGGAGCCAGACGCCACTGCAAACACCGGAGAGTTCCGTGTACCTGCAGATTGCCTACACCACGCCGGAGGCGCGTAATGCTGGCCTCGGCGCGGCGCTCGTGGGGCACGCGATGGCCTGGGCGCATGACGCCGGGTATGCGTACTGCCTGGCGGATTGGATAACGGCCAGCCGCGCCGCCATTTTCTGGCAGCGGCAGGGCTTTCGCCCACTCACCTACTGGCTGCGGCGCACCGTGGATCCGCGCGCCTCCTGGCGATCCAGCAGCGAGTAACGCGGCCAACTGTTACCGCAGGCTGGGAGACCGCCGGTACCACATTTGGTGGTGCCTTCTTGTATCCATAAAAACGAACGTGCTACAGTCCTATCTGGATACGGACTGGATGAGCCACGGCAATCCTTGCCTGAACCTCGTTCGGCGCGATCCCTCAGCGGCAACACGGTGTGGTTGCGCTGGAACCTGGTGCGAGGGGGAACGCGGCAACCCGGGTACCTGCGAGGTATCGACAGGGTGAACGGCGCTGTCCTTGTTCTGAATCAGAACTACGAACCCCTGAATATCTGCAACGTGCGGCGCGCTATTCTGCTTGTCTTCGATGGCAAGGCAGAAGTGCTGGAAGCGTCGGCATCTGTCGTCCATTCCGCGACATGCGAGTTTGAGGCGCCATCCGTGATTCGGATGATCTACCTCATTCACCGGCCGCGGCCCCGCGTGAAGCTGACCCGCAAGGAAGTGTTCATCCGGGATGGCTACACCTGCCAGTACTGTGGGCGGCAGGGACATGATCTGACGATCGATCATGTTGTCCCACGCCACCGGGGCGGTCCCCACACGTGGGACAATCTCGTCTCCGCGTGCAAACCGTGCAATCATCGCAAAGGCGGTAAACTCCTCAAGGATTCGCGGATGACGCTGCGCACAGAGCCGCGTGAACCGCGTGCGGGACGCTATTACACGATTGAGCGACGCATAGAGGGCAACATGACGCAGGAGTGGTCGAAGTTCCTGCCCGGCCTGGCGCCGGTTTCACCAATCTCCATGGAAAGCTCTACCGAGCGCGGCGGGAGTCGCGCCGCGCGGTAACTATTGCCTTTCGCCGGTCCGGACTGTCGCAGAAGCGCCCCGCCCCGGT
>JALYWD010000047.1 GCA_030852885.1 Chloroflexota bacterium
ATCACCCGCCGGCTCGGGGGCGGTGGTGGCCGTCGTGTCAGCGACTGGCGCACTGGCAGCGCCATTGTTGTTCACCAGCGGATCGGTCTTGATCCCGAACAACTCTTCCCCGTCCGAGATGCCGTCACCGTCGGAGTCCCATGACAGCGGGTAAGTGCTGTACAGGGTGAACTCGTCGCCATCGGCCACGCCGTCGGCATCGGAGTCAGGGTTGGTGGGATCGAGTCCGGCGTCAGCCTCGAGCGCATCGGGGTAGTTGTCGGCATCACGGTCTTCGGCGGTTGCCACGGTTCCGGTGGCAGAATCGCTTGCGACCTCATCGACCGGAGCCGAGACCGGAGCCGGGGCGGGCGAGGCATTGAGCGAGCCGCTATTCGAAGAACGATTGGTGACGCCGTCGCTCCCGGCGGCGTTTGACGAATTGATGGTCGGCGCGACCATCACCGCGTTGCCGGGCGAGTAGTTGATGTCGCCGCAACTGATCGTCCAGTTCCCGGGTGTCCCGGTGGTGACACAGTTCCCGGTGGTGTTGATGGAGGCGACATCCGGCGGCGCCTGCTGCGCCTGCGCCGAAATCGCGCTGCCCGCTACAAGACCTAAACCCAGTGCAACCGTCGCTATGGCCTTCTTCATGTCCTATCCTCGGCGGGGTTGTCTCTGGCGGCGGGCCAGGCAAAAACCCTGAACACCTACGTTCAGGCTCTCTACCGATAAGAACGTTCTGCCGGGGGGTTGGGTTTCCTTTCCGCCAGGCCAATGCGCCCGCTTTTGCGCCCAAACTCGGCTATTTCTTGGCAAAAGCGCACATCTGGTGCCAGCCCGCCAGGAATACGGGACCAATGGGGCATGCCCTCGACAGATGGAGACCGATGGCAGCTACATCCAGTTTGGCGCATGAGGAGTTCGATGCCATGCAGCAGGATGACACGATGGCGCAGCGCCCAGCACGCACGCGGCTCGGTGTGGAAGCGGAGAACATGGGGCAGCCCGCCCTGGATCCCGGCATCATCGCGATGGCCCGTGCCAGCGAAGCGGTGGGGGTGGACAGCGTCTCGGTGAGCGACCACCTCCTGTCCTTCGCTTCACCGGCCCGCGCCAACGCGCCCGAGACGGACGCAATCTGGCTGGAGGCACTGACCTGCCTGGCCGCCATCTCCAGCGTTACCTCGCGGGTCAAGCTCGTGGCCAGCGTCATCATCCTGCCCCAGCGCAACGTGCTCGAACTGATGAAGGTGGTCGCGACCATCGATGTCCTCAGCCAGGGCCGGCTCGTGCTTGGCGTTGGCTCCGGGTGGAACGCGCCGGAGATGACCGCCCTGGGTTACGACTTCGCGACGCGCGGGCAACGCATGGATGAGATGCTGCGCGTCATGCGCAGCGGGCAAGGGAGCGCCGTACCATCTTTCAGCGGCGCGCAGATTACCGTGCCAGACGGCGTGGTCATGGCGCCGCCCGCGTGGCCCGGCCACAGGATCCCGCTCTACATCGGTGGTGCGGGCGTCAGCAGGCCGTCGATCCGGCGCACCCTGGCCTACGGCGACGGGTGGATGCCCTACTCCCCAGCGGGCCAGTACGATGCTCCGGCGCTCCACCGCACCCTGCACGAGCTTCACGAGGCACGTGCCAGCCAGGACATGCCTCGCCTGGCCACCATCTTCAAGCTGAGCGTATCGGGTCACGCCGACCCGGCGCTGGAACGTGACGCGGTGGAACTGGCGGCCCTGGGTTTTGATGAGATCATCATCCAGGGTGTGTGGGACGCCGGCCTGGAGCCAGGGATCGCGGCGATCGAGCGGGTGAGACGTGCGCTCGACGCCTGGGGTCCGGCCGGGCCTGGCGGCGCTGGGTATGTGACACGGGAGGAGACGAAGTGAGCCAACGGGATGTCATCGGGTTGGGGTACGCGGCGCTCGATACCATCGGCCTCACGCCGCGCCTGCCCCACCTCGACGACAACGTGCGGCTTGAAGACCTGACGCGGCAGGGTGGCGGGCCGGTCGCGCAAGCCCTGGTCACCCTGGTGCGTCTCGGCGCCACGGCCGGCTTCGTGGGGCGCATCGGCGATGATGATGCGGGCGCGCTCATCCGGGCAGGGCTGGCGGACGAAGGCGTCGAGGTCACGCATCTGCAAACCGCGCCGGGTGGGAGATCGCTGCAATCGATGATCCTGGTGGACAAGGACACAGGGAAGCGCAGCATCTGCGCGTTTCGTGGCACCGCCGGGGAGATTGACCTCGATGATCGCACCCGGGACTACCTGTGCTCCGGGCGGTTCCTGCACCTGGATGGGCACTCCGTGGCAGCGGCAGTGATTGCCGCCCGCCAGGCGGCGCAGCGCGGAGTCCGCGTCTGCCTGGATGCCGGCGCCGGGACGGAGGTCGACTACCTGCTCCCCCTGGTGATGGAGACCCACGTGCTGGTTGCGGCGGAGCGCTTCACCATGGCGATCTCTCCGGACGCCACGGTAGCCGCCGGCGCCGCGCACCTGCTGGCGCTGGGGCCGGAGATCGTGGTGGTCACCCTGGGCGAACGTGGCTCGTACACGCTCACCGCCGGCGCCGAGTTCTCCACCGCGCCGTTCCCGGTCACTGTGGTCGATACCACGGGCGCAGGCGACGTCTTCCACGGCGCGTACCTGTACGGCCTGCTGCAGGGCTGGGACCTCGCCAACACCGCCGAGTTCGCTGGCGCAACCGCCGCCTTGAAATGCACGCAACTGGGGGGACGCGCCGCGATTCCACGCCTGCCGGACGTGCTGGCCTTCATGGCCGCGCAGGGACGGCCGCTGACGACCGTGCGTCAGAGTGCGGAGTAGCTGACCGGTTCGCGTGTGAATCGTTCGGAATGGTCGGTGTTGCGGCAACGGGCAGTTGTCAGGTTCGCACGCCCTTTCGGGTGTCATTCTGAGCCCGCAGGCGAAGAATCTCGTTCTCTGGGTTCAGTAACGGACCTGACGCTTGCGTGCAGTCGCACAATTCAGCGGCGTTTACGGCCAGTCAGGCTGCGGCACGCTCATGTACTGCCCGAGGCGGTGGATGGAACCCTCGTACCGCGCGCGATCCTGCACAAACGTTGCCCAGGCGGCGTCCAGGTCCTGCTTGATCGGCGCGTTGGACTTCGCGAGTTCCGCGCAGGCGCCGTCGAACTGAGCCCGGGTCACGGCGGCTGGCGACTTGTGGTGGCGGAGCCGCAGCAACGCGTGGTCAGATTGCGAGACCGCCTCCTTGAGCATCTCGGAGCCTTCAGTGAGGCACCGCTCTGCCTCCGGGTCCGCAGGCAGGTCGATCACCGAGTTGCGCAGGCTGGCGGCATCGAGCACCATCTGGGCATCGGCGATCCACCGCACGTGCATGCCGGGGGAGTAGATCAGCAGGTAGCCCTCAACGGTGGCAAAGGACGCCTCCGCCTGCACAAACTCCTTCGTCCAGTCTTGCCAGATGCCCGTCATTGCGTCCAGCCCTGGCCCCGCCAGGGCCCGCTCAAGCAGTTCTGGCCCGGAATTCGCGGCGCCCACCTTCACTTCAATAGAGCGAACCTGTGACTGCCGCTGCCCAACGGAGCTGTTCATGTTGGCGAGATAGGCGATGAGCAGCGCGACGAAAATGGGGCCGGTGAACGCCTCTGCCAAAGCAACCGTGGATTGAACCAGGTTGCTGGGCAAGCCGCCAAAACCGAGCACCGAGAGCGACGACACGCTGTTGACGTAGGACATGCGGAGGTCGTCAGACGAGATTCCGTAGAAGACAAGCGTGTAGCCAACCAGAATCTGCCCGACGGAGATCGCGATGACCGTGAGCAGGCTCACGGAGACGTAGAGGGCCCAGATCTGCTGCCGCCGCTGCCTGAGCACGGCCAGGTTGCCGATGGCGTACATCGCGGTCCGCACGGCCCGGAAAACGAGCCGGGCTAACGGCGGTGGGGCAGCGTTCTTGACGGTGAGCACCTGCATGGCCCAGGCGAAGGCCAGCAAGATCAGGATCACGCCACCAAACGTTGCCAGGACTCGCGGCAGCATCACGATCAAGGCCTCCACTCAATCGCGGGCATAAGCACCCGTCAGGCCTTTCGCAGATCAGGCGCGGGCGCACCGAGCAGCGCGATCCTGGCGGCGTTCCACGCGACCGTGCGCGCATGCTCGACCGCCGCGCCAGTGGGGCCAAGGATGCGCACCGCCACGCCACACCCGTTTGGAAGTTCACTCACGCCAACGATCGTTCTGCTGGCGGCCTTCGCATCGGCCGCCAGGGCCTCGCGCAGCAGCGCGGTGAGCTGAGCCGGCGGGCAGCGGCGCGAGAATATGGTCACAAATCCAAAGGCATCATGTGCGCCGAGCAGTGCCGGATTCGCGGTCGAGCCGTCTGCTGGCTGGAGCTTGATGGTGTCGGCCGCCAGCAGCCGCCCGTCCAGCGCGTACGCGTTCGTCTGGTTGGCGAAAATGTCGTAGCGGTGGCGCTCGCCATACGCGACGCGCCCTGCCGTCAGGACTTCTCCCACGATGACCGTGGCCTCTGGGTCGAGGTGGAGGTTCATGCGCTGAAAGAAGCGCGAATGCTGATAGGGAATGGTGATGTCCGGCAGATACTCGACGACGCTGCCCGCGGCGGCAGTGACGTTCACGATCTGGGTAATGTAGTTCTCTTCGCACTTGTAGAGTTTGGTGGCCGACTGCGTGGTGACGTGAATCGCGGCGTTCTCGTGGCAGGTGATGTCCAGCCGGTAGCGGTCGCCCTGCAGCATCCCGCCGCCCTGTTGCAGCAGGACGATGAAGGGCATGTCACGCCGGGCAGGATCAAGGTATATGGGTTGGAAGAACTGGAGCGGCGCTCGCTGATAGCGGTGCACCACCCGCGACACGTCGTCGTGCCGCGCCACCTCCAGCTCGATCAGCCCCACCTTGCCCGGCTCTCCCGCCCCAAGCATCGTCACGCGCCCGTCGTACTGCCGGAACTCGCGCGGCAGATCTGCCGGCAGGACGTGCGCCGGGTCATCTCGCTGGGTCCGCTGCGCGTCCATCATTTCGCGGCGAGGTCGCCAGCTTGCTCGATGAACGCCAGCACCTCCGGCAAGCCTTCCCCCGTGAGGCAGTCGGTCATGAGGTAGGGGCCACCGCCAGCCCGGGATTCCTCGGCTCCCCTGCGCATCACGTCCAGGTCAGCCCGGACATACGGCGCCAGGTCGATCTTGTTGATCACCAGCAGATCGGAGCGCGAGATGCCTGGTCCCTTCTTGCGGGGGATCTTGTCCCCCTGCGCCACATCGAGCACGAAGATGAAGGTGTCAACGAGGGCCGGGCTGAAGGTCAGCGTCAGGTTGTCCCCACCGCTCTCCAGGAAGACGATGTCACCATCCGGAAAGCGCTCCGTGATCTCCTCCATGGCCGCCAGGTTCATGGTCGGGTCATCACGCACGGCGGTGTGCGGGCAGGAGCCGGTCTCCACGCCGATCACCCGCTCCGGATCGAGTACACCGGCCAGCGTGGCGCGGACGTGCTCGGCATCGAGGTTGGTGAAGATGTCGTTGGTGATCACCAGCGGGGAGTACCCGCGCGCAATCGCCATCGGCACCAGCGCCTCGATCAGCGCGGTCTTCCCCGAGCCCACCGGGCCACCGACGCCAACCCGAAACGGGGCTCGCCGGCCATTCGTCGTCGTCTCAGCGGTCATGGTTCTGGTCTCCTGGCCCGCCCGGCGGGCTACGTGGCGAAGAGCCGAATCTCTGCCGTTTCGTGGCGCATGGCCATCAGTTCAGCGAGCGGCGCGGAGCCGCCAATCTCGGCGATTGTCCGCGTCAGGGCGTCGTCTGTCGTGGCAATCACCACTGGCGCCAGATCCCGGATGACGCGCTGTGCCTGGCGATGATCGATCAGGGTCATCCGCAGCGCTGCCCCGGCGCAACTGGCCGCGAACGCATACAGTTCCGTGGCGACGGCCTCCCAGACGGGAATGCCAAAGCCGGCTTTCATGATGCCCATCGCCACCGCCTGGTTGCCGGGGAGGTCGTCCGCCCGCACCAACGCCAGGTACGATCCGGCCACCTCATCGTCGAACACATCCCGGGCCAGCGCCAGCATCTGTCGCCCCAGCCGCATCGACGCCTGGCGTGGCTCGCGCGCCAGCTTCACCGCCGTCAACCGGCGGTCGATCTCCGCAATCGCGCCCAGATCTCCCTCAGTGGCAGCGCGGCGGGTGAGCGCCAGCGCGACGGCGTCAGTTGGTCCGACGCTGTACCGGATAAGGCCAGCCGCAATGGCCGGCAGTGAGGCGGCATCGAGCAACCCCGCCTCCGCATACGACTCCAGGCCATGCGAAAGGGTGTAGCCGCCGCTCGGGAAGAATGAATCGGTCAGTTGCAGACCGCCGAGAAACGCTTCTGGCGAGAGACATGCCCCCTGCCTGCCTGCAACCTCCTGCGCGCTCACACGTCCTCCTTGCGCAGGGATCAACCTGGCAATCCCCTGATCATGAATCTCCTGTACGACTAGGCCAGGTAGTAGAGCTGGGTCAATGGCAAGCTGGTGGCCGGGTCGATGTGCGCGTATTCGCCGTTGACCGTGACCTTGAACGTCTCCGGGTCCACCTCGATGTCCGGCGTCTGGTCGTTGTAGAGCAGGTCGTACTTGGTCACGTCGCGGCAGCGCTTGACAGCCACGGCTGGCGACTTCAGGCCGATCTGCTCCGACACCCCCTTGTCGATCGCCGCCTGCGACATGAAGTTCACCCGGTTCATCTGGTTGGCCATGCCGAAAGCGCCGAACATGGGCCGGTAGTAGACCGGCTGCGGCGTGGGCAGGGAGGCGTTGGGATCACCCATCAGCGCCCAGTTGATGTGACCGCCCTTGACGATCAGCCGCGGCTTCGCGCCAAAGGACCATGCCGGCCAGAGGACGATGTCCGCCATCTTGCCGACTTCCAGCGACCCGACGGTGTGGGAGATGCCGTGCGCAATCGCCGGGTTGGTCGTGATCTTGGCGATGTAGCGCTTGATCCGGAAGTTGTCGTTGTCCGGCGAGTCCTCCGGCAGCTTGCCGCGCCGCTCCTTGTTGTGGTGGGCCATCTGCAAGGCGCGGGTGAAGTTCTCGCCGCAACGGCCCATCGCTTGCGAGTCCGCCGAGATGATGCTGATGACGCCCATGTCATGCAGCACGGTTTCCGCGGAGATCGTTTCGGCGCGCACCCGGCTCTCGGCGAACGAGACGTCCTCCGGCACCTTGGGGTTCAGGTGGTGGCAGACCATCACCATGTCGAGGAGTTCGGCGACCGAGTTGACGGTGTAGGGCAAGGTCGGGTTGGTGGAGGATGGCAGCACGTTCGGCAGGCCGGCCACCTTGATGATATCGGGGGCGTGGCCGCCGCCGGCGCCCTCCGTGTGATAGGTGTGGATGGTGCGCCCGTTGAAGGCGCTGATAGTGTCCTCGACGAAGCCGGCTTCATTCAGCGAGTCCGTGTGAATGGCCACCTGCACGTCGTACTCGTCAGCTACGGTCAGCGCGCAGTCGATCACGGCTGGAGTGGTTCCCCAGTCCTCGTGCACCTTGAGGCCGCAGGTTCCCGCCTCGATCTGTTCGGCCAGGGTGTGCGGCAAGCTGCTGTTGCCCTTGCCAAGCACGCCAACATTGACCGGCAGCGCTTCGTACGCCGCCAGCATGCGCTGAATGTTCCAGGGCCCGGGCGTGCAGGTGGTGCCGCCGGTGCCATCGGTTGGCCCGGTGCCACCGCCGATGTGCGTCGTGATGCCATTCGAGAGGGCGTGATAGACCTGCTGGGGCGAGATCATGTGAATGTGAGCGTCGATCCCACCGGCGGTGGCGATCTGCCCCTCTCCCGACAGCACCTCCGTCCCGGCGCCGACCAGCATGTCTGGATGCACGCCGGCCATCAGCAGCGGGTTCCCGGCCTTGCCGATGCCGGCGATCTTGCCGTTGCGAATACCAATGTCCGCCTTGATGATGCCAAGCACCGCGTCGATGATGATGACGCTGGTGATGACGAGATCCAGCGCGCCCTGGTCATTGGTCGCGCCCGGCATCGCGCCCATGCCGTCGCGGGCCGTTTTGCCGCCGCCATAGATGAGCTCGTCACCGTACGCCGTGTAGTCCTTCTCGATTTCGGCAATCAGGTTCGTGTCGGCGAGGCGGATCTTGTCGCCAGCGGTCGGTCCGTACAGATCGGCATACTGGCTGCGCGGAATCGACGGCATCAGTTGCTCCCTTTCGTGGTCTTCGCTGGTGCCGCGCTAGCCGGAGTTGCACTCGCCGGCGGCAGCGGAGGCATATCCGCCTCCGGCGTGCTCTTGAACCCCAGGGCGTTCGCCTTGTCAATGGCCGTCTTGACGTTCCAGACGGCGGTGACGCTCCCCATGGTCAGCGCGTTGAAGCCGACCGCGCGCTGCGTGCCGGCGATTTCCACCAGCTCGACTTCGCGCTCCTGTCCCGGCTCGAAGCGCACCGAAGTGCCCGCCGGGATGTTGAGACGCATCCCCATGGCCTGCGGGCGGTCAAAGTCGAGCGCCCGGTTGACCTCGAAGAAGTGAAAGTGCGAACCGATCTGCGCGGCGCGGTCGCCGGTGTTCCGCACGAGCAGCGAGACCGTGCGCCGGCCCGCGTTGATGGTGATCGGGTCATCGGCAAGGATGTAGCTTCCTGGAACCGTCATGACAATCTTCCCTCTCCTCTGTGCCAGGGTCAGGCAATGGGCTGGTGGCAGGAGACCAGTTTGGTGCCATCGGGAAACGTGGCCTCGATCTGGATCAGCGACATCAGTTCGGGCACGCCCTCCATGACCTGGTCCCGGGTCAGGACCTTCGTCCCGATTTCCATGCAGTCGGAGACGCTCTTGCCGTCACGCGCGCCTTCCAGGATGGCCTCCGAGACCAGCGCGATCGCTTCGGAGTAGTTGAGCTTCGTGCCGCGCGCCATGCGCTTCCGCGCGAGGTCCGCCACCACATAGATGTAGAGCTTGTCGATTTCCTTCGGGGAGAGATTCATGGCTCCTCCTTGTCGCCGCTCTGCGCCAGTTCAGCGCTACACTCTGCTGCCAGAGACTCTGTCATGCCTTGCTTGCGTGCTCCCACCAGTGGCCCGTGACCCGGTACAGGTTCAGGTTACCCTCTGGTGTGGTGGCATCCGCCGGGGGCACCGCCCGCACGCGGTGCAGGAAGGGTTTGGCGGCGATGAAGATCCACGTCGTCACCACGAAGGGCGCGGTGTAGATGTGGCCGCCGTAGGGCGCCACGAAGGCGCTCAACGCCACCGTCACCACAACCGACGTCGCCCCCGCGATCAGGGCCAGGAAAAAGCTGACCCGGTCCAGGACGTAGAACAGACCCGCCAGCGCCATCAGGGTCAGCACCGCGTTGTAGCCCATGAGCCCCAGGGTCAGCGAGCCGCTATCAACACCGAGCGCCCAACCAGTGGCGATCCCGACCGCGCTGCCGGCCACAGCCATCACGCAGTCGATGCGGCTGCTGGCCAGGATACCAACCAGGAAGATGATCCCCACGATCACCGAGTCCTGGAAGAACACCTGCGAGACTCCGCGCAAGAGTCCGTCCCAGATGAGCCCCAGATCCAGATTCGCCCGTGCACCTGACGCGACTGACGGCAGCGCGGGCACTCCCGAGTTTACCCCGGCCTCAAGCTGATCGAGCCCGTAGATGCCGAGCGCGAAGAACCAGGTGGTCACCACGAACGGGCCGGTAAGCGCCGGCACCTGCCAGGTCGCCAGGACGTTGCCGACAGCCCCGGCGACGATGGCGGAGACGATGCCGCCGAAGACGACATACACCGGGAGCAACGCGTTCCCGGCCAGGTAATACGCCAGCGCCACGCCGACGAGCGTGCCGTTGTACCCGTACAACCCGGCCCGCACCGCGGAATCTGGCACGCCGATCCAGCGGGCCGCGAGCGTGCTCGCCGCGGTGCCGAGCAACCCGTAGACCCCGAACTGCCACCCGCCGACAAAGAGGCCGACCAGGAAGCAGAGACCGGTGATCGGGCTGTTCTGGAACATCACCTGCCCGAACCCGCGCAGGAGTTCGTCAATGAAGCCCACCAACATGTTGTGGGCAGCAGCGTGCCTCCACGGCAGGAAAAGCCGCGTCGGCAGGTTCATCGGAGCCATCCACGCATACTAGCGGACCTCTGAGTGGTGGTCGACTGGGCCTGATTGCCAGTGTGCCACCAACGCGTGCCGAACATCACGCCGCTGCAACGTGTTCGCTCGCACACGATGGTCACCACGGATTCGCCGCGTGAGACGCGTTTATGCGCCACCGGTCGTATCAGCACATCCTGAAATCCTTGATCTTCATGACGACTATATCAGTCTTTCTTGTTTCTTCATGGGCGCTTCGTATGCCGCGCGTTGCCGGGCGCTTGCGCCAACGGTTGCAGGACAGGCAAGCAGGTCGCCACGCCGTTCCTGCGAGCCAGTCCTGAGCATGTACGTGCCCGATGGCCAACCTGTTGATGATGCCGCAGGAACTGAGCCCTGGCGCGCAACCTGCGGTGAGACGTAGACGCTCATCCGATGCGCGTGAAAGGATCTGCAATGGAACCGTTCATTATCCTGGCCGTTGCCGCGGTACTCCTGGTGGTCCTCGTCGTGCTGTGGCAGCAGCGGACACACCGCGCCACCAATCGCACGACCGCGGAAATCTCCAACCCACCCCGGCAGCCCGCTCGCCCTGCGCCGTCAGAGAACGAGCCGCTGAGCTAGCGACAGCTCCAGCAAGAACCTGAACGAAGCATTCATGCCTGTCAGGGAGCATCCGCGAGGGCAGTCGCCGCGTACGAAGCGACGACATCCGGCCTCTCCCGGCGCAACAGATCGTGGCATGCCTTCTGCACTTGACCCACCAGGGGCCCGCTTGTCTGGAATGCGGCGCTTTGTCGCCGCGAGGAGGTCGTGCAGACCATGCTTGGAATCCTCTTGATTGTCCTGTTGGTCATTGCTCTGGCTGGCGGTGGCATCGGTTACGGACGGTACGGATACGCCGGGCTCTCTCCAGCGGCGATCCTCATCATCATCCTGCTCATTTTGCTGCTTACCGGGAATCTCAGCCTGAACTTCTAGCCCAGGCTTCTCCCGAGCGCGAAAACGGGGCATCGATCTGGCATGCCGAAAGCGCCTGCTCACCCGAACCCGGGAGATGCCCCACCTCAACCTGACTGCCCCACCGGATTGCATGGAACATCACGCCCGGCCTGGGATTCGGGAAGTGCCGTCACACTGACGGACACGCCTCGAAGCAAGAAGGATCGTGTGGTTTTCCTGCTGATGAGTGACATACCGCTGACCTGAGCATTGGCAATGGGGTCAGCGAAAGACAGCGCCACCCGGCGTGCACCGCTCTGCAATTGGGGCATTCATCAGCATGGGAATCTCTTCCGCGTCCGGCAGCGATGCTGCTGGCGCGAGCGCCGAGCCTTTATCCGAAGTGCAACCGCCGCATCACCAGCACCGTCGCCAGTCTCT
>JALYWD010000064.1 GCA_030852885.1 Chloroflexota bacterium
GGCCGCGATCTGCGCGGCATCCGCTACGGCGGGCTGGAGATCGCGCAGCGCGTCTACATCGCCATCCGGGATCGCAACTGGGACACCGTCCCCGGCGCGATACGCGATCTCTCCATCGATCAGCGCGAAGAGCAGTTCGCCGTGCGCTTTACCGTCACGCACCGCCGCGCCGAGGTCGATCTGGCCTGGCAGGGCGAAATCCTGGGCGAGCCGGACGGCACGATCAGCTACGTCATGGATTGCACGGTCAACGCGGACCTGGACTACAAACTGATCGGCCTCAACATTCACCACGGCATGCGGCAGTACGTGGGCCGTCCCTACGAGGGAGACTCACCGGCAGGCCCGGTCTCGGGCGTCTTCACCCAACACGTCTTTCCGCAACTGGTGGTAGACGAGACCGAAGTCCCGATCTTCCCGGACGTCAGCCGTCTCACCACGCACCTGACGGACGATGTTGCCGTCACCTTCACGTTCGATGGGGACACGTTCGAATTCGAAGATCAGCGCAACTGGACGGATGGCTCCTTCAAGTCGCAGTCCTACCCACCCCGCCGGGGTGGCCTGTCTCACGCCAGCGCCGGGCAGCACCTCTTCCAGAGCGTCACGATCCGCGCCGCCGGCCCTGTTCCCGCCGCCAAGGCAAGTGCTTCGACCATCACCGTGACGCTGGGCGAGCCAACCGGCACGCGGCTGCCCCCGTTGGGGCTGGGCATGGCCAGTCATGGCAGCGATCTCTCCCCCCGCGAAGCTGACCTGCTCCGGGCGCTGCACCCGGCGCACCTCCGGGCCAATCTACACCTGGGCACACCAAACGCAACAGCCGAACTGGAGCGGGCCATCCGGGCCGCGCGCGTGCTCGAGACCAGCCTGGAACTGGCACTCTTCGTCACCGACCACGCCGCGGCAGAACTCGCGGAGATCGCGCCGTCCCTGGCAAATCTTCCGGCTCCCGTCTCCCGCGTGCTGGTGTTCCACGAGCAGGAGCAGGCGACCTTGCCACGGTGGCTGGAAATGGCGCACGCCTCGCTCGATGGCGTGCTTCCTGGCGCTGCGTTCGCCGGCGGCAGCAACGCCAACTTCTGCGAGCTCAACCGGCATCAGCCCGACCGGCCAGATGGCGACGCGATCAGCTTCGGCATCACGCCGCAGATTCACGCCTTCGATGAGCGCTCGATGGCCGAGAACCTGGCCCCGCAGGCGGAAGCCGTGCGCTCGGCCCGCGCCTTCAGCGGCGCGCCCGTGGTGGTCAGCCCGGTCACGCTCCGCCCGCGCTTCAACGCCGTCGCCCAGTCCGATGTCGCCGCCGTAGCCGGGGAGCTCCCCTACGCGGTGGACGCGCGGCAGATGTCCCTCTTTGGCGCGGGCTGGACGCTGGGCAGCGTGAAGTACCTGGCCGAGGCGCATCCTGCCAGCGTCACCTACTACGAGACCACCGGCTGGCAGGGCGTACTGGAAACCCAGGCCGGGTCCCCGGAGCCTGACCTCTTTCCCTCGCGGCTCGGCGAAGTCTTCCCGCTCTACCACGTCCTCGCGGACCTGGCGGAGTTGCGCGACGCCGAGTTGGTCCAGGTGGCCTCCAGCAATCCCTTCGCGGTCGAGGCCCTGGCCCTCCGGGACGCCACCGGAACACACCTGCTGCTGGCGAACCTGACGCCTGAGCCGCGTGAGGTTGTGCTGGCATTGCCGGGAGGCAGTCCCGCACAGATACGCCGCCTGAATGAAACGTCGGCGGCATCGGCAATGGCGACACCGGAGGACTTCCGCCACTCCAGCGCACCCTGCAATTCCGAGACCGTCACCATGATGCCTTTCGAGGTCATGCGCATTGACGCGAGCGCCTAGCAGCTCATCGGCAGAGTCAGCAGGTCAGGCTCTAGCCCAAGGGCCACGCCACCAGGAACGTAACCGAGTCCTCCCCGATGCAACCCAAGGATGACACCTGAGTGTGGGCAGCGACACGTTAACCAGGGTGCAAACCAGGCAACGTCCCTCGCTGACGAGGCCGCGCTGTCAATATCATCCCCACGTGTCGTCCTGGGCTTATCGGGGGAACTCCTCTCCCAAATCCCAAGCTGCGAAGTCGCGCGTCCCTCCGCGTATCATCCTGAACCCAGGCGAAGGGCCTCCTTCCGCACCAACCACCAACGAGGTGTCATCCACCCAAGGGTGTCGTCCTGAGCGAAGTCGAAGGATCTCGTTTCCCACCACCCAGCTTCGATGGCTCGCCCACCTTTCGCTGTCATCCTGAGCCCGCAGGCGAAGGATCTCGTCGTCCATTTCTGACCTTGCACTCAACCAGTCACCTGCCCACCACTCCCCACAGGTGCCATCTCGAGCACAGTCTGCGCTCGAGATGACACGCGGAGTTGGGCGGGTTCAGGTAACAAGGTGGGCACGAAATGTGTAGCAAAAACTACTCTTCCACTCGCCCCACCCGCCAAAGTTGGCATTCTTGGCATTCTTTCCAGGCTTGCCTGGACCGCAAACTCATCCCGCCCACGCGTCACCACCCGCAAACCCATGCGCTCAGGGCCCTTCAGGGTCCTTCCGTGCGGTGTAGCCGGGAGTCGTTAGCTCCCGGCGGGCCCGCCGACGTGGTGCAGGTTCTCGCCATGCTCATGCCGGCACGACGAACGCGTTGAGAATCAATAAACGATGGAGACCTTGATCGCGTCCTGGCCGGTGATATGCTCCGCCGTGGCGAACGCCTCCACGATGTCATCCAGCCCGAAGCGGTGGGTAATGTACGGCGCGCCCACCAGTTGCCCGCCCGCCAGGCCCTCGATTGCCAATTGAAATTCGGAGACATTGCCCCAGTTCGCGTAGCTGAAGCAGGCGATCAGGTCGGGTTCCTTGCGGATATAGGTGCGATCCAGCGACACCGGCTGCGCCGGGAACACACTCATCACTCCCACCTTGCCCGCTGGCCGCACGCAGGCGATCCCCTTCTGCACATAGTTCTTCGTGCCGCCCACGGCATCGAACACCACGTCCGCGCCGAAGCCGCCGGTCAGCTCCATGATGCGCACCTCGACATCCTCCTGCGAGGAGTCGATCGTCACGTCAACCCCGGTCTCGTCAGCCAGTCGCCGCGCGGTCTCGCTGCGCGTGGCCAGCGCCACCATCGAGGCCCCGGCCCACTTCGCCGCGTGAGCAGTCGCCAGGCCAATGGCCCCGCCACCGAACACCAGCACTGCCTGCCCCGGGCGGATATCCGTGCGGTGGACCGCGTGCAGGCCAACCGCCAGGCAATCCAGCAGCGACGCATCCTCGTAGGAAACGGTATCCGGCAGCCGGTAGACGTTCCGGGCCGGGGCCTTGGCGTACTCCCCAAAGCCGCCGCTCCAGGCCATGCCAATGTGCGCCAGTTCAGGACACAGGTGGTACAGCCCGCGCCGGCACATCACGCACTCGCCGCAGGTGACGAGCGGCTCGATGGCGACACGGTCACCAGCCGCGACATGCGTCACGCCATCGCCCACCTCAACCACTTCGCCAACCAGCTCGTGGCCAAGCACCTTCCCGGCAATGCGCGGCAGGACCTGCGGCACGCTGCCCGCCACGATGTGGACATCACTGCCGCAAATTCCCGCAATCGCGGTCTTGATCAGCACTTCCCCGGCGGCTGGCTCTGGCGCCGGGACCTCCCGCACTTCCAGCAGGCGCGGTTCAACAAAGACGGCGGCACGCACAGGGAACTCCTCCAGGGTTTCTCGCGGTGGTCACAGGAATCGAATCAGGCATCCTGGGTCTGGGTCTGAGCCTGGATGCGGGCCAACCGCCCGACCAGGCCGTCGTAGTGCTTGTCGAGCGCGGTCTGCGCGCGCGCCACATCCCCGGCCTTGACCGCCTCGAAGATGGCGGCGTGGTCCCGGTAGGTCCCCACCAGGTCGATATCACTCATGTCTGTGGTGTGCGCGGCGTCCTGGTACGTGCGCCAGAAGATATCCAGCAGCTTCAGCAGGGTGGTGTTGCCCAGCGGCTCAAAGAGATCCTGGTGGAAGCGGCGATCTTCTTCAGTGATGCTCTCGTTCGCTTCGGCGCGCTGCCGCATCTGCTCCACGGTCTGCCACAGGGCCTCCAGGGAGGCGGGCGACATGGCCTGCATGGTCTTGCTCACCAGGCCGGTTTCCAGCACGCGGCGCACCTCCAGCAGCTCCGAGAGCTGGTGCACGTCAAAGCGCAGGCCGTACGTCAGGTTGTCCAGCAGCGGATCAAACGAGAACTCCGCGACATACAGTCCGCTGCCGCGCCTGGCCTCCAGGATGCCCAACGACTCCAGCGCCTTCACCGCCTCCCGCACGGAGTTGCGGCTCACGCCCAGTTGCCGGGCCAGATCGGTTTCCGGCGGCAGCGCCTCACCCGGCCGCAGGCTGTTCGCCACGATGTAGGTGCGTATCGCCTCCTGCACGGTTGCGTGCAGGGGCGCTGGCCGCTCCAGCGGTTTGAATGCGCGCTCCATGCGGTGCTCCACTTCAGTCGTGGCCGTTCAAGACTAGCGGCAATACGCCTCAACCGGCGCCGGTATCACGCTCAGGCAACAGCCCCCACAGCCGGGGGACACGCCGCGAAGAATCCTTGCGCATCGAGTTCCGCCACCATCTGCTCAATGGCCGCTGGCTCCGGGTTGCTCCAGGGTAAGCGGAAGGGGCCCAGGTCCGGGCCATACCACCGCATCAGCGCCTTGAACGCTGGGAGTCCCCCGTACTTGCCAACCGTCTCGATCATGCGCGTGGCAACCAGTTGCTCAGCTCGTGCCGCCGCCAGGTCGTTGCGCCTGAAGGCGTCGAAGACCCGGTGGTAGACCGGAGCCGCAAAGTTGAAGGTCGACCCCACGGCCGAGTTCGCCCCGAGGCTGAGGCCCGCCAGCAGCATCTCATCTCGCCCGAAGAACACCTCGCGGTCATCGCCACAGCGATCCAGCAGCAGCGCGAAGGTAGCCAGCGCTTCGTGGGTGAACTTGATGCCCGCGAAGTTGGGAATGGCGTCTATGGCCAGCGGCAGGAACTCCTCCATCGAGAGATCGACGTTGCTGAGCACGGGGATGTGATAGAAGTAATAGCGTGTATTCGGCGCAGCCGCCGCGATGTAGGTGTTGAGCGCGACCAACTCCCCGACATTGCGTGGCCGCAGGTACGACGGCGCCACCGCCGCCACCCCGTGCGCGCCGTGGCGCTCCGCATCGGCTGCCAGCAGGCGCGCGTCCTCTGCGCTGGTGTGGCCGACGTGGATGATGACCTCCATGTCATCCCCGGCCACCTCGCACCAGCGCTGCGCCAGCGCCATGCGCTCCGGGGTGGTCATGGAGAGCCCTTCCCCGGTGGAGCCACAGACAAAGACACCGCGCAGGCGCTGATCCGCCAGGGCCGTGGCCTGCGCCTCAACGGCGTCCAGGTTCAGGGAACCATCTGCATGAAACGGGGTGTAGGTCGCGGCAATCAGCCCGAGCTGATCAGACGGCCAACGACGTGATGCCTGCATTACGCGTGAATCCTTCTCGTGAAATCGAAGACTCTTGACCGGCGATGAGCGCGCGTCGCTACTCCTTGAGTGAACCTGCCGTCATCCCGCCCACGATGTACCGCTGGAGGAAAACGAAGAAGATCACGATGGGCAGCGCGACAACCGTGGAGACCGCCATCAACTCGTTCCAGCGGGTGCCGAACTCGGTGATGATCTGGCTGAGCGTGACGGTAATTGGCTGCATCTCTTCCTTGGTGGCCAGCGTCAGCCCGAACACGAAGTCTCCCCACGCCATCAGGAAACTCAACGCGGAGACCGTGATCAGCCCCGGCGTGGAAAGGGGCAGGGCAATGCGCAGGAACGCGCCAAACCGCGTGCTGCCATCGACCCGTGACGCCTCGATCACTTCACCAGGCACGGTCAGGAAGAACGGGCGCAGCACGATGATCGCGAACGGCACAGTGACGGTGGCATTGGCGATGATCAACCCCTGGTAGGAGTTCACCAGCCCGGCCTTGCTGAAGAGCACGAACAAGGGCAGCGCCAGGTTGATGCTGGGCAGCATCTGGGAAATCAACAGGAACAGGGCGAACGCCACGGTGAAGCGCAGCTTCAATCGCGCCAGGCCATACGCGGCGGGTACAGCCAACACCAGGGTGACCAGTGTCGTGCCGATGCCGATGATGGCGCTGTTCAGCAGGGAGTGCGCGACGAGGTCGTTGCCGATGACCGCCTTCTCGTACGAGGCGAACGTTGGCGGCCACGGCACGATCTTCGGCGGGATGGCGAACACGTCCCGCTGTGGCTTGAGCGACGTCGCGACCATCCAGTAGACCGGGAACAGATAGGCCAGCACCATGACGGTACAGGCGATCGTGGTGCCCAGGCCGCGCTCACGCATTCTGGCAAGCATCAGGCAGACTCCTCACCCTGGCTGACCCGGAAATAGACCAGCGAGAGCACCAGGGGGATGATGAGCAGGAGTGTGGTCGCGACCGCGCCTTCACCCAGCTTGAAGAAGCTGAACCCGACCGTGTAGGCGTAGATAGGCAGCACCGTTGTGGCGTCGCCCGGCCCGCCGCCGGTCATGATGAAGACGGTGTCGAACGTCTTGAACGTGTAAATGAAGTTCAGCAGCAACACGACCAGGATCACCGGCCGCATCATGGGCAGGGTAATGTCCCAGAAGCGGCGCCAGGGCTGAGCGCCATCCAGCGAGGCGGCTTCATACAGCGCCGCCGGAATGCCCTGCAGTCCAGCCAGCAGCAGGACCATGGCGAAGGGGATCGATGTCCAGGCCGTTGCCAGCACCACGCCGGACAACGCCGTGTCGGATTCCGTCAGCCAGAAGACTGGCCGCCCCAGCAGCCGCAATTGCATCAGCACGAAGTTCACGATGCCGTTGCTGCCGTCAAGCAGCCAGCGCCAGATATTGCCGCTGACCACCGAGGGCAGAATCCAGGCCAGCAGGATCAGCGCCCGCAAAGTGTTGGCGCCGAGGAACGTGCGATTGAAGAGCAGCGCCAGGGCCAGCCCGCCGAAGAAGGTCAGGGCCAGCGAGGCGGCGGTGTAGGTCAGCGACACGACAAACGCGCGCTGGAACGCGGCGTCGGTCAGGGTCTGGCGGTAGTTTTCCAGACCAATGAACGGCGCGTTGCCCGCGAGAAAGTTCTTGATATCGACATCGTAGAGGCTGAGATTGACGGTGTAGATAATGGGATAGAGGACCGTCGCCAGGATGAAGATGGCGGCTGGCAGCACCAGCAGGTAGTCACCCAGTCGCGAATCCCCGAGCACAAACCGCCGGCTTGCCGGGGGCTGGATCACGGCGTCACGCTGCCCGTGCGGCGCGCCACCTGAGTTGTCGGATGAGATGGTGCTGCTGCCGGCCAGTTGGCCGGCAGCAGACGCCGATTGCGTTTTCATGGGCTATGCCTGCGACGTGCCTGGCCTAGTCCGCCAGCGCTTCGTCGATCTTGACCTGGGCAGCGGCCAACGCTTCGTCGATCGTGCTGTCACCGCTCACGGAAGCCTGCACGGCCTCCTGGATGTAGGTCAGGATCTCAGCGGAGTTCGTTGCCACGTCGCCGGTGGGCGCCCAGGCATCCTCCAACTGGCTGGTGAAGACGCTCCAGACCGGGTCATCGGCCCACTGCGGCTCTTCAGCCACATTTTTGAGGGCCGGCAGCTTGTTGCGCTTCGGCAGGTAGTCGTTCAGCACTTCTGGCTGCTGCATCCAGGTGATCAGATCCCAGGCGGTGTCCGCGTTCTCGCTGCCCGAGGTGATGGTGAGGTGCTCCGCGTTGAGGAACGTCGTGCTGGCCTCATCCGCCGGCATGTGCGCCAGGCCCGAGTTCAGCTCGGGATACTCGGTGCGGAAATAGTTCACATAGGATGCGGAGTTGATCATCATCGCGGCCTGGCCGGTCGCGAACTGGGTGGCCACGTCATCTTCCAGCCAACCCAGGATGCCGGGGGACATGCTGCCGCTTTCGACCAGGCCAACGATCTCCTGCATGGCCTCCCGGCCTGCATCGCTGTCAATGTCGGTGATGTCACCACCGGCAGCCAGCAGGCGCAGCACGTAGGCGGTCGCGCCCTCCAGGCCCTCGACGGCGGACATGGCGATGCCATAGCGGCCATCGCCGCTCAGGGCCGCCGCGGTCTCGCGCAGTTCGTCCCAGGTCTTCGGCGGCTCCAGCCCGGCTTCCTCGAAGATGTCCTTGTTGTACCAGAGGACATAGGCGTCCGCGAGGTGAGGCAGGCCGTAGTTCTTGCCATCCCAGAGGCTTGTCTCGTAGATGCCCGGGTAGTAGTTCCCGGTGCCGCCCCACTCCGTAGCCCGCTCGGTCAGGTCGGTGATGATCCCCGCCTCGGCCAACATCTGGGTGTCGAAGGCATTGATGAGCGCGATATCTGGCAGATCCCCGGCCGCGGCGCTTTGCAGCAGCGTGCGGTTGAAGTCCGGGAAGTTCACGAGTCGCGCTTCAATGGTGACGTTGGGGTGCTCGTCCATGTACTTCTGGAGCACCGCTTCCAGAGATGCCGTGTGGGCGCCCCCGTAGTAGTGCCAGAACGTGAGCGTGACCGGCTCGTCCTGCCGCGCCAGCAATGACTGGGTGCGTGTTCCCAGCAGCGTCGTTGCCACGAGGGCCGCGCCCCCGAACTGAAGTGCATCGCGACGAGACAGCAATGTCACAGGCGTGCTCCTGACCTCATGGGTTCCCGCCGCGCGGCGAGAGCATATCGGGTGAATGGCCGCATTCTAGCAGATATCCTACATCTGACAAGAGGATATCTTGCAGGGATCGCGGACGCATGGCGGACGTCAGGTTACTTCTGCTCCTGCGGAATGGCTTGTCACATCGCTGCTCGCGTACTCTTCATGTCTCCGTCTTTCGCGATTCATACTTCATTACGATCCGACGTCATCATTGCTGCTCGCATATGAAAATCCAATCGCACCACCACCCCAGTGACCACACCACGGTGATACGCATCCTTGATACGCCTATATCTGTATCAATAGTGACATTTCGGCATTAGCATGCGATTTTTGCCGGTATCCTGTGGTCATTCCAGCCGAAACCGCCTCCATCAATAGTCCGCTCACGGCAAAATTGGCCATTGCCAGCCTCGCTTCCACATGTTTCAAATATGATTGTGTTATAAGTCTTGCATCTGCGTTACATCAAATACTCACGGGATTTATCACATGCTCATTTCGAGGCTGCTCTGTCTCGCACTGGTCGCCATCCTGGCCTGGCCGCTGGCAATTGGGTCGCCTCCGGCCGAACCGCGTGGCTTCGCGACCGTACCGTCAGCGCAGGCCGCGCCGCGGTTGCCTGAGCAGGCGATTTCTGCCCAGATGCGTGAGCCAGGACATGCCGGCAAACGCAAGGCGCGGAACCGTGGCGACCGCGACTCACGCTCCAACGCGAAGAAGGCGCGCAAGGCTGATTCCACATCTAGCGCGCCGGCGACGGGGGGGAAGTCCGCGTGCGGCCCGGGGCTGATTGCTGTCGGCGATACCGGGCGCTGCACGCATGGTCCAGACCCCGCTCCTCCCGGTGTCGCGCGTGACCTGATCATCGGCCAGCCCACGGCACGCGAGGTGCGCGCGGCAACGGAGAATGTGCCGTGTGCCGGTGACGGTGACAGCGGCTTCCGGGTGCAGGTCATCTATGCCTACGACAAGTCCGGCAGCAGCCGGCTCAACCAGGTCGTTGGCAACATTCGCATGACGGCGGGGGGCGCGGACGACCTGATGGGGCAATCCTCACGGGCCGCCGGCAAGGAGCTGCACTTCCTCTTTGTCCACGACGCCCAGTGCAACATCGATGTCAAACCCGTCGGCCTGAGTTCGACGGAGATGCAGAGCTTCTCCGCCATGCTCCAGGCCCTGGACGCCGGCGGCCAGAACCGGACGGACCGCATCTACCTCATCTTTGCCGACACATCGAGCGCTGGCATCTGCGGCATCGGCACCATGGTGCGGGATGACCGTGACACGGCCAACAACCGGAACAACAGCGGGCCAAGCTACTCTCGCGTGGACCGGGACTGCTGGGCGCCGCAGGCGGCCACGCACGAACTGATGCACAACCTGGGCGGCGTGCAGGACAGTGCGCCACACAGCAGCAAGGGGAGCCACTGCATCGACGAGTGGGACGTACTCTGCTACTCGGACACACCCAACTACCCGGCGATGCAGGTTCTCTGCCCGGACAAGGCAACCTATCAGGGTCGCATTGACTGCAACAATGACGATTACTTCAACCCGTTCCCGCAACCTGGCAGCTACCTGGATACCCACTGGAACACGGCTGAAAGCGTCTTCCTGCGAGCGGGGCCTGGCATCTGCGCGACGGCTTCCCAGAACTGTCTGGGCACCATCGCCCTGGCCACGTCCCACTCCTCAATCAAGAGCAAGAAGCGCCTGAAGGTGTCTGCCACGCTCTCGAGCGCGACCGCCCGCAGTTCCACCGTCACGCTGCGCTCCTGCCGGGGGGCCAGTTGCACCTGGGAGCAAGGGAGAACCATCGCCACGCTTTCCGGCGGCTCACCCAGCACGCAATGGAAGGCGACAGGCAAGGGCAAGGTAACGTTCCTGGCACGGGTCACGACCACTGACGGCGTGATGACGTCCAATCCGGTGACTGTCAAGGTAAAGAAGGGCAAGAAGAAGCGCTGACGCCGTCCCGGGACCCAATCTGACATCATCAGGTAGAATGATGTGTTCGCCGCTGATGGAGGTTGAATTCATGGCGTCCGTTTCGTCATTTGACATCGTTTCCGACTTCGATATGCAGGAGTTGAAGAACGCGCTGGATCAGACCGAGCGCGAGATTGGTACCCGGTATGACCTCAAGGACACGAAGACCGAGATAGAGTCCTCCGACACCCAACTGACCATTACGACCAATAGCGAGTACACGCTCAGCCAGGTGCGCGACCTGCTCGAATCCAAGTTCGTGCGGCGCGGGCTTTCGCTGAAAATCCTCGATTACCAGACCGAGGAGCCCGCCTCCGGCGCGCGTGTGCGCCAGGTCGTGAAGCTGCGCAAGGGCATTCCGGAGGACCTCGCCAAGAAGATCAGCAAGCAGATTCGCGACGACTTCAAGAAGGTCACATCGCAGATCCAGGGCAATGCCGTGCGCGTACAGGCCAAGAGCCGGGATGACCTGCAAGCGGTGATTACGTCCCTGAAGGACGCGGATTACCCGGTGGCCCTGCAGTTCATCAACTACCGTTAGCGCCAGCTCGCTAGCGCCAGCCCGCACACTCCGCCCCTGCCCGAGCCCGCCGTTTCACCAGGAGCATTCCATCGTGGTTCTTGCCGATTCACCCGTTCGCCCAGGCAGCCAGACCCAGGACATCAATCGCGGCTTTCACATCCTCACCCTCGGCTGCTCGAAGAACCGGGTGGACTCGGACGGCATGGAGCACCTGCTGCTGGCGCGGGGTATGACGCCCGTCAGCCGCCCGGATGACGCTCGCGTCGTCATCGTCAACACCTGCGGCTTCCTGGGCGCGGCGCGGGACGAGAGCGTGGCCGCCATCTCCGAATTGCTGGAGCAGCGCGGCCAGGACCAACTCGTCATCGCGGCCGGGTGCATGCCAGCCCTCGGCGACTACCGGAACGACATCCCCACCGGCGTCGATCACGTGATGACCACCCGGGAGTGGCACCGCATCGGCGACGTTGTCGGCGGACTGCTGGGCGAGGAGATTCTGCCCGAGGTTGCCGGCTGCGAGGGGATGCTGACCACGTTCAGCCGCGCCCAGGCCGGTCCGTCCGCCTACGTGAAGGTGGCGGATGGCTGCGATCACGCCTGCGCCTTCTGCACTATCCCCAGCATCAAGGGTGGCCAGGTCAGCAAGCGTCCGTTGCACGTGTTGCAGGAGATCGTGGACCTGGTTGGGCAGGGCACGCGGGAAATCGTGCTCGTGGCCCAGGACACCATTCGCTACGGCGCGGACCTTGGCATCAAGCACGGGCTGCCCAGCCTGCTGGAGCAGATCGTGGAGGGCGTGCCGAACCTGCCCTGGCTGCGCCTGCTCTACATCTACCCCAGCCCCCTGACGCTGCGCATGGTCGATGTCATGGCCCAGCACGACGCGCTGCTGCCCTATCTGGACATGCCGATCCAGCACGCCGACAAGACCGTGCTGCGCAACATGAACCGCCCCAGCAACATCGGCATGACGCGCCGTCTCATCGACCACGCCCGCAACACCCTGACGGATCCCGTCTTGCGCACCACGCTCATCGTAGGCTTCCCGGGCGAGACGGATGAGCAGTTCCAGACGCTCCACGACTTCGTGGCCGAGCAGGAGTTCGATCACGTCGGCGTCTTCACCTACTCCCCGGAACCGGGCACAAAGGCCGTCACGCTCGACCTGGAGCCGGTGCCAGCCGCGGTCGCCGAGGAACGACGCAACGCCATCATGGAGCTGCAGCAGGGCATCTCCCTGCGCCGCAACCAGAGCCTGGTCGGCCAGAAGCTGCAAATCCTGGTTGAGGCCGTCGGTGAGGCCGAGGACGAGGCCGGCAACACCGAACCGATCACCGTTGGCCGTGCCCGGCGTCACGCGCCGGAAGTGGATGGCATGGTCTTCATCCCTGGCGCGCTGCCGGTCGGTGAGATGGTCGATCTGGAGATTGCGTCCGCTGGTCCCTACGACCTGTGGGCCAACCCGCCGGGTGGCGCGGCTCGCCCGCTGCACCGCCCGATCGTGCGCCGCAAACGCCTTACACCACGGGCGCGGGGTCCGCGCCATCTGGAGCGGCGCGGGAATGGGCGTCCGGTTCCGATGGCGCAGTAGTCGGCCCAACACCGCCAAGCGTCACTCTCCTCACGTACCCTGCCCCCGGCGGCGCAGGTTCCCAGCTTCATGGACGTATGGTGCCTTTGCCTCTGCGCTTTCGTCTCCAGCGAAAGGCACTACCATGCGCGAGAAAGAACCCGACATCCAGACAATTCAGCTTTCCGAAGTCAATGGGCCTTTGCTTCGCCTGGTGAGCAAAGTTTCCCGCCAGGAGACGCGCGTCCTCGTGGAGGATGCTGGTTCACCAGTGGCTGCCCTGGTCTCCGCGGAAGATTTTCGCCGGCTAAGTGACCTTGATCGCGCATGGGACGAGCGAACCGGATCAATCGAACGCTTCAGCCAAGCCTTCGCGGATGTACCTGCCGATGAAGTGGAGGCGGATGTGGCGCGTATCGGTGCGAAGAGGAGAAAGCAAGGGACCGGCGGGTCAGTGCGCCAACCAGCGTGACTTCAGCCGTCCTGGACACCAATGTCCTGGTCTCCGGACTTATCGGTGAAGACAAGCCTGCAAGCACCCCGGTGAACTAATTCGCCGCTGGCGTGCAAAGACGTTTGAACTTGCTATCTCTTAGCACATTCTGTCCGAGTTAACGGACACGCTCACCGATCCCTACTTTGTCCGTCGCCTTTCAATCGAGGCAATTGCTGAAACACTTGATGTTCTGCGCGTTGATGCCACTATCCAACCGATCACGGTTTCCGTCAGCGGCATCGCCAGCCATTCCGAAGACGCCGTCATTGCCACGGCATTGAGCGCCCAGTGCAAGTATCTCGTGACTGGTGACAAGCGCTTGCAAGACCGTGTCGCGTATCGCGGCACGTTGCTCATCTCTCCTCGTCAGTTCCTCGAAGTCCTGGACAGCGAATCGCGGCCCTAGCGCGAGGTTGTGTCACTCTGTTGATTCACTGGGCAACGCAGCGTCGACGTGAACCAGCGGCTCGCGCTCGACGGGCGGCTTGGCCGGAGCGGCGGGGGAATGGGCGGCCGGTTCCGATGGCCACGCCCGCTGGAACAGCACCCACTGGTCGGGAGTAGCGCCGATCCCCTCTTCCAGCCGGTCAACCAGGGTAACCATGCCTCTGGCCACATCGGCATCGACATCGTGCGTGCGCGGGACGGTGAACGACGCGCCCACGCGGAGCCGGTGTTTGCCGTCCTGCCGGTAGGCAAACATGGGGACGACAATGGAGCCCGTGTCGCGCGCAATCCGAATCGCGCCAGGTGGCAACGTCGTTTCCTTGCCAAAGAGCGTGACCGGAACCCCATTGTGGAAGAAGTCGTAGTCGCTGACAAAGCCGGCAACCTCGCCACGCCGCAACGCCTTGATGATCTCCTTGACTCCGGCGGGAGTCGGCTCCACCACCGTCACACCGTGGCCCTGTCGTAGCCAGGAGACGGCATCGAACAGCATGCGGCTGGTGGTGCGGCCGGTCATGACCGTGAACGGCAGGCCCGAGGCCCCGATGGAGAGCCCAACCAGGTCGAATGCCCCGAGATGCGCGGACACGACGACAATGCCCTTGCCGGTGGCGCGCGCCGCGAGGAGGATGTCGAGATCACTGGCAACGCTCGGCACCTCGGTCACCACCTGCGCGCTGGGCGCCACACGCATGCGCAACAGCTCCGCGAAGTTGTCCGCTGACAAGCGGAACACGCGTTTCGCGATCTCCTCGAGCTCTGCGCGTGACACCTCGGGCCCCAGCACCTGCCCGATGTTGGCCATGACGTTGTCGCGATACAGCGGGGTGCTGCGGACCCAGACGGCGCCGATGAGATCGACCACTACGTCCCGGATCGAGAGCGGCATCCTTGCGACGAGGTGCGCGGCGGCGTTCGCCAGCCGCACGGCGATCTTTTCGCGCTTGACCTGGCGCGCCTCACGCCGGTAGCGCTCACTGGGCCGGCGGATAGCGCGCTGCATGCGCTCCACCGGGCGCATGTCACCGGGGAGCAGGCTCTCTGGTTCTTCGGTCGTGGTGGTGACGGTTGGCGCGGGCCGGTTCATCGGTCGCCGCGACCCGGCGCGGATGGAGTAGCTGCATCGCCCTGCGTGAGATATGGCGCGGCATCCAGGATCACCGGCAGGCCGCGAATGATCATCAGCGCCACGGCCGCCCAGACGTTCAGCCAGCCGAACCAGCGCACAATGTCAATGCCGTAGAACTGATCGAGCCAGGTCCCCGCGGCTTCTGGCTGCACGTAGCCCAGGTAGCCCGCCAGGAACACGAAGGCTACGGCCTTCACGACGCCATACAGGCCACGCATGAAGCGCCCGGCGGTGAGCCAGCGCGTGATGGGCGAGCGCATCATGTTGCGCTCGCCGAACGGGGTCATGCCGTCCGCGTAGGCCAGGCCGCGAATGGTGTCCACAATACCGCCGCGCACCACGACCAGGAACGGAACCCAGAGGGGAATCAGCCGTTCCCAGGCAAAGAAGATCCAGAGCACTGTTTCGACGATACGATCCCCGGCGATATCGAAGGCGGCCCCAAACTTCGAGGTGGAACCACGCTTGCGCGCCACCCACCCGTCCAGGCCGTCCCCGGCAAAGACGACGGCGAGCAAGATCATGGAAATGAGCGCAAGATCGACCGGGCGATAGTGCATCATCGCGATGACGCCGAAGAGCAGAGCCAGCCGGGCGATGGTAATGAGATTGGCCATGGCTGGCGATTTTACCCCTCACGGCCGCGCCGTCGCGACACGCGGACATCCGCGCGTGACGGCGATTATGCGTGCGGGAGCCGGAACACTCAACCGCAATTGGGTCAGATTGGTCTACTGGATGGCCCCGAGGTCCTCATCCACGCGCGCCCAGTTCGTGCCACGGACGCGCTCGGTGCGCTGGCGCAGGAGCTCGGCAGTGAAGAGGATGACAATCGACACCAGGATCAGGACGGTCGAGACCGCCGCAATCGTGGGGTCGATCTCCTGGCGCAGGCTGTCCCACATCTTGCGCGGCAAAGTCACGGCGCCAGAACCGCTGATGAAGAGCGCCACGAGCAACTCGTCGAACGAAGTGATGAACGCGAAGAGCGCTCCGGCGAAGACCCCCGGCTTGATGATGGGCAGCGTGACCCGCCAGAAGGTCTGCCAGCGGTTCGCGCCCAGGTTCATGGCGGCGTATTCCAGCCGCTCATCGAAGCCCTGCAGCGTGGCGGAGACGTTCGTCACCACGAAGGGGAACGCCAGCGTTGTGTGCGCCAGGATCAGGCCCCATTGGTTCCCGACGAGCTTCACCTGGGCGTAGAAGAAGTAGATGCCGATGGCCACGATGATGGCCGGCACCACCAGCGGCGAGACCATGAAGGAGTTGATCGCGCTCTTGCCGGGGAACCGGCCGCGTACCAGCGCCAGTGAGGCCGCCGTGCCCAGCACCGTCGCCAGGATGGCGACCACGATGGCGACCCGGATGCTCAGGAAGGTCGCGGGCACCCAGCCCGGGCGGTCCAGGTAGTTCTGATACCACTGCAGCGACCAGCCCGGCGGCGGGAACTGCAGGTACTTGGCGGAGCTGAAGGAGACAGGCACCACCACGAACACCGGGAAGACCAGGTAGAGCAAAATGATGGTGACGAGAGTCCAGAGCAGGATCGTCGGCAGCGACGGACGCGGCCTGGCGTTGCGCCTTGGCGCGGGCGCCCCAGGAACGGTTGGCGCGGTCACGCTCATGTGCGGGCCCCTCCGAAGACGCGCTCCACCCCCAGGACCCGGGTGAAGATGCCGTAGATACCGAGTGACATCACCAACAGCACGAGCGCCAGGGCCGCGCCGAAGCCCCACTTGAGCTGGGAGATCTGCTGCTGGATCAGCATCGAGATCATGATGTCCTTCTGGCCGCCCAGCAGGGCCGGCGTGATGTAGAAGCCGAGCGAGAGGATAAAGACCAGCAGGCAGCCGGCCGCAACCCCCGGCAAGCTGAGCGGCAGGAAGATGCGCAGGAAGACCCTGGAGGGTGGCGCACCCAGGTTGCCCGCCGCGCGCAGCAGGTTGCGGTCAATCCCTTTCATCACGGCGTAGAGCGGCAGGATCATGAACGGCAGCAGGATATGGATCATGCCCAGGTACACCGCCAGCCGCGTGTTCAGGAGCTGGATCGGTTCCTGGAGCACGTTGGCCGCAATCAGCCCCTCGTTGACGATCCCTTGTTGCCCCAGCAGCACCATCCAGGCGTAGGAGCGGACCAGGATGCTGGTCCAGAACGGGATCAGCACCAGGATCATCAGCAGGTTCGCCTTCGCCGGCGTGGTCGAGGAGAGCGCGTAGGCGACCGGGTACCCGAGCGCGAGCGTGGCAAGGGTGGTCACCAGCGCAATCTGCAGCGTGATGCCGAAGATGCGGATGTAGGCGTTCATCGGGATCGAGAGACCAAGGATGTCGAGTGTGCTGCGCGCCTGCACCAGGGGCTCGAAGTTCTGCAGACCCAGCACAGGTTCCGTGAACGAGCGCGAGAGCATGGCAGCGACGGGATAGCCATAGAAGATGATGAGGAACACCACCGCCGGTATCAGGAGCAGCAGGTAACGCCACTGCTCCTTGCGCGCCAGGCTCCCGAACTGCGAAACCTGTGCACTCCGCTCCGCGCTGGACGCGGGGCTTGTCAGGTCACCGGTGGCGACGGCCATCTCCACCCTCCCTCAGCGCTAGACCAGCCGGCAATCGTCGACGCTCCAGGCGACCCTGATGGGATCGCCGCGTTGGTAATTCTGCACGCCGCTCCGATTCTGCGCCTTCAATACCAGTTCCTGGCCGCCCGGCAAGGCCACGACGTAGCGGCGCATCTCCCCGACGAAAATGACTTCGCTGACCGTCCCGCTCACGACGTTCATGCCAGGGACGCCACCTTCACCGGTTGTCACGATCTTCTCGGGGCGCACAGTCAGCGCCGCCTCGGCGCCCAATTCCGCGCCCACTTTACGCCGCGCGCGCACCTCACCGAGGCCCGGCACGGCGACGCACGTTGTGTCTCCGTCGTGCGTGATCACCTTGCCGTCTATGAAGTTCGATTCGCCGATGAAGTCTGCCACGAACCGGTTCGCCGGCTCGTCGTACAGCTCCGTCGGTGGGCCGCACTGCTCGATCCGCCCGTCGTTCATGACCGCGATGCGGTCGGACATGACGAGCGCCTCTTCCTGGTCGTGCGTGACGTAGATGATGGTCACGCCCAGGTGATCGTGCAGCGCCTTGATTTCAAGCTGCAGCCGCTCGCGGAGTTGCTTGTCCAGCGCGCCCAGCGGCTCATCCATCAGCAGCACGCGCGGGTTGAAGACGAGCGCCCGCGCCACCGCCACGCGCTGCTGCTGGCCGCCAGAGAGCTGCCGGGGGTAGCGCGCCTCGTAGCCCGGCAGGCCAACGAGGGCCAGCACATCGCGTGTTTTCTGCTGAATTTCGCTCTTGCCCAGCTTCCGCATCTGGAGCGGGAAGGCAATGTTCTCGCCGACCGTCATGTGCGGGAAGAGCGCGTAGTTCTGGAAGACCATCCCAATGTTGCGGCGGTACGGGGGCACCGCCGCAATCGGGTCCTTATCGACGTAGATTTCGCCAGCAGTCGGGATCTCGAAGCCGGCCAGCATCATCAGGGTCGTCGTCTTACCAGAGCCGGATGGCCCGAGCAGCGTCACGAACTCGCCTGGCGCAATGTCCAGGGAGACGTCGCGCACGGCCATGACGTTGCCGTACTGCTTTTCGATGCGGTCGAACACAACCGGCGCGCCAACCGCGCCGATGCCATCTGCGCCGCTTCCGTTCTGGACGCGAACGGGACTCGCCAAAACCCCATCTCCCATGCGCGCGATGCGACTGGTCCGGGTTGCTGTTGCTTACAAGATTGCGGGGCTCATTCTACCCCACGAATCATGCGCGCCATCGCCCAGGCAACACCGCGTGCGTTGGCGCCGCGCATCGTCACGGTCAGCGGCATTGGCGCAGCCAGGCGCGTGTGGTCTCCCGCATGCGCCTGGCTACTGGGGGTTACTCCAGGATCCACTCGTTCCAGCGGTCCAGCAGTGGTCCGCGATTCTCCGCCCACCACTGCTCGTCGCGCAGCAGCAGGTTGGGCAGGATCTCCGGTGAGGTTGGCAGCGTAGCCAGGATATCCGCCGGGATCAGCTCCGCCGCCTTCGTGTTCACGAAGCCGTAGGGGATCTGCATCGAGAAGCGCGCCTGCGGGGCGGGCAGCGAGGCGAAAGCGCAGAACTTGTAGGCATTCTCCCGGTTGGGCGCACCCTTGATGATCGCCAGGTCGTCCCGCGCCAGCAGACCCTGGTTCCACTGGATATCCACGGGCGCGCCATCCTGCTGGATAGGGGTGATGCGCCCGTTGAAGGCCACCTACATCGGCACCTCGTTGTCGGTCAGCATCTGGGGCGGCTGGGCGCCCGCCTCCCACCACTTCACGACGTGCGGCTTGATCTTGTCGAACGACGCGAAGGCCAGGTCGAGATCCACCGGGTAGACCTCCTCCTTCGGCACCCCGGCAGCCATCACCGCTGCTTCCATGAATGGCAGTTGCGCGGCAGCCGGCATGGCGCGGCCACCCGGGAACTTCTCGACATCCCAGAAGTCGGCCCAGTTCCGCGGTGCTTCCGGATAGGCATCCGTGCGGTAGGCCAGGATCTCGGCGAAGAGCACGCTGGCCAGGGAGTGCGTGCCCACGAACTCCGGAGAGATGTTCTCCAGGTCGAAGTAGGCGTAGTCCATCTCCTCGAAGTAGCCATCGAGCGCCAGCACGTCACCCAGGCCAAGCCAGACCACATCCCACTCGATGTTGCCGGTATCGACCATCGCCTTGATCTTCGAGGGGTCGGGGCTCTCGGCCACCGTGACCGTGATGCCGGTCAACTCCTGGAACGGCTCGATGGTGGAGATGAGCTGTGCATCCAGCACCGCGCCGCCCCAGGACGCGACGATCACTTCGCCGCTTCCCATCAGCTTCTCGGGGACCTCGGTGATCTCCGGCAGCTCAACCGACACCGGCGTGGCGTCCTGGGCAGCGACCCGCCGCGCGAACGGTGATGGCCCCAGCAGGGCGGCGCTGCCGGTGAGGGCAGCCAAAGCGCTGCCCCGGCGCAGCAGATCACGGCGGGTCAGATCAGGTCGGTATCTACGCATGGCAGGTACTCCCATTCTCAAACGTCTCGCGATCCAGACAGGGACGCTAGCGCGCCTCGATCTCCTCGAGCGCCGGGACCCAGTCAAACGTGCGCTGCGGGCC
>JALYWD010000072.1 GCA_030852885.1 Chloroflexota bacterium
GGCTGACGCAGCGGTGATCAAGCGACCGATGTAGGGCAGACCTGCCCGGACACCGAGGGCTCGGCGGTCGTTCCGGAGGGAAAGCGGCATCAGACCGTGAGCCCGCCGGTCAACCAGAGGATCAGCAGGATGATCACGATGATCGCCAGCGGCGAGAGACTTACGGCGCCGTAGCGGCCATAGCCCCAGCCTCCGCCGGCCAGCGCCAGCACGAGCAACACGATCAGGATGATCAGCAGTATCGACATCGCGGTCTCCTCACATGGCCTGACGGCCGCAGCACGGCCGGCGAGACAGAGCCATTACTGGAGAGCCTGGCTCCGCCCGGTCCTTCGCAATTGCCGGACCACGCCACCTGGGTTGAGCAGGTGGCGCGCTTGAGGGGTCCGCGGTGAGGACCCGGTGGCAGTGGAGAGGGAAGGGCCTCCGATCGCCGGTGCCCGTGCGAACGCAGAGATCGGGCCAGGGAGGCTCGGTCTCTGAGCCCTTTCGACGCGGAGACCGCAGGGAGAGAGGTCTCTCTCCCTGCGGTCCGCACCTACTCGACGACGCGCTGGAGGCGTCGCGTCCTGATCCGCTCGGGAGCCTAAAGCCCCTGCAGCACGGCCAAGATCTGGTTGAGGGCGTCAACGATCGCATCCAGTGGCCCGAGTGGATCGAGCAACGGACACAGGAGACTCCCCAGAAGACCGCCCGTCGAATCCCCCGTCAACTGGATGTGGATCTGATTGACCTGCAGGCGCAGCCCCAGCAGCGTCAGGTCGATCGGCCCGAGGACCAGGTCGAGGATCTCGCAGGTGGCCTGGGCCTGGACACCGCCGGCCCGGCTCCGTGCCGCTGAGGGGTCCGCCAGGCTGACCGGAATCACCACTTCTTCGGTGACCGGCTTGTTGCCGTTGCCCTTGCCCGTGACTTTCCCTGTGATCGTCCCGATGGCTACGATGGCGTCGTCCTGCACCTCGAAGCGGTCGATGTCCAGGGTGCCCTTGAAGTTCTTGCCCTTCTCGTGCCCACTGAGGGGAATCCCCGTCAGGGTATTGAACGGGCCGATATTGGTACGGTCGCCCTTGTTCCCTTTGCCTTTGCCTCTGCCCTTCTTGCGGCCCTTGTTGTTCTTCTTCGCCTCAGCCGTGGTCAACCCAACGGCTGTGATTGTGGCGCCTGCAGCACCAACTCCCAGCAGTTGCAGCAGGCCGCGTCGTGATGCGGGCTGAGCCAGATTGCGGCTCAGCGTGTCGATTGGATAGCGAGACATGGTGTCCCTCCTGATGCTCCGGACGGCTCCCGTGAACCGCCGTGCCGCGGTGGGTACCCGACACGCGGCGGACGGTAGACCTTCCAGTCAGGGGGAAGGTCAATACCGTGGTGGTGTGCGTGCTACGCGTGCAGGAGGCGCGCGCTACCCGGAGGACGTGCTGGGGGAAGGAGACGTGGCGTGCCGCCGAGGCGGGACGTGGAGTTCGATGATGCTGCAGAACGGGGTGCAACTGCAGGCGGAGTCTTGCGCTTCGGCCTGCAGGCACTGCAGATCCCCACGCAGCTCCTCGAGGAGCTGAAGCTGCGCGGTGAGCGATTCCAGCTTGTGGTCGATGAGCCCGCGCACGTGGGCACACGGCTCGTGTCCGGCATCCCGCAAGTCCAGGATCTCGGTGATCTCCTGCAGCGTGAAGCCAAGGGCTTTGGCCTTGGCGATGAAGTGCAGCCGCTCGCGGTCTGCCGTGGTGTAGAGCCGGTAGCCCGCGGCGGTGCGCGGCGGCGGGTGCAGCAGCCCGATCGCCTCGTAGTAGCGCAGCGTCTTCGGGTTCAGCCCCATCTCACCGGCCAGTTCCCCGATGCGCAGTGAGCCGGGTGATGGCGTCACGTCATCCATGGGCGGAAGTGTAGGCCGCGGGCGAGTGCAGGGCAGGCAGTGGTTGGGCCGGCGCTACGCTCATCCTGAACACCTTGAGCTGCACCACGCGGCGTTCTGGATCCGCCGCCTGGCGGCGGATCCAGGCAGTATCCTGCTGTGAAGCAGCGGCTAGATGATCCCGGCGCGGCGGCCAGAGAGCCACAGGCCGATGGCGAGGACGGCGTTCACAACCACCTTGGCGTAGAAGTCGACGTCGCTCAGACCGAGCAGGGGGATGTAGACCAGGTCGGTCAGCGTCCACAGGGCGTTGA
>JALYWD010000078.1 GCA_030852885.1 Chloroflexota bacterium
GTGTAGGCGATCCGCTCGGGGAAGAGCGGGGTCGCGTCGAACTTGACCAGGTTCTCCTTCACCATCCGCCGCATCAGGTCCGACACGTCGGCCGTATGCACGCCGTCGCGGAAGCGCCCCTCGAAACGGTCGCCGTCCAGCAGCGCCATGAAGAGCTGGATGTCCTCTTCCTTGCCGTTGTGCGGTGTCGCCGTCATCAGCAAGAAGTGGCGGGTCAGCGTCGACAGGAGCTGCCCGAGCCTGTAGCGCTTGGTGTAGTTCGCCTCGCCGCCGAAGAAGGTGGCGGACATTTTGTGCGCTTCGTCGCAGACCACCAGGTCCCAATCAGCCTCTGGCGCCTGCAGCTTCTCCTGCAGGTCCTCATCCCGCGCCAGCTTGTCCAGCCGGGTGATGACCAGATTGTTCTCCAGGAACCAGTTGCCAGTCTTCGAGGCCTCCACCTTGTCATTGGTAAGAATCTCGAAGGGCAAGCCGAAGCGTCGGTAGAGTTCATCCTGCCACTGCTCGGCCAGGCTGCCCGGGCAGACGATGAGGCAGCGTACGAGATCACCCCGTGCCATCAACTCCTTGATCAGCAGCCCGGCCATGATCGTCTTGCCGGCACCCGGATCGTCCGCCAGCAGGAAGCGCAGCGGCTGCCGGGGCAGCATCGCCTCGTAGACAGCGGTGATCTGGTGCGGCAGCGGCTCCACCAGCGAGGTATGCACCGCCAGGACGGGATCGAAGAGGTGCGCCAGGTGGATGCGCTGCGCCTCCGAAACCAGGCGGAACTGCGCGCCATCGCCATCGAAGCTCCAGGGGCGGCCCTTCTCCACCACCTCCAGCCGCGCCTCATCGTCGCGGTAGAGCAGCGTATTCCCGACCCGGCCTTCGGCGGTTTTGTAGGTCAGTTCCAGCGCGTTGGAGCCAAACCACTGCACGCTGACCACGGTCACGGCGCTGTCGGGCACGATGCCGCGCACAGCCGTCGATGGAGTGAGTTCTTCCAGTGTCATGCGGCCCTGCCTGCGGGCGGCGTCGCCCGTTTCGAATGGTCAACAAGCAGGCAGCGGCATGGCGGGGAGCGTGTTGGTTTGTTGCATGGCGCGCTGCTGTGAGGATTCTTGTGGATGCAGCGTAACGCGTCAAGTGGCTTGCGCAGAGGCAGTTCGGCACGAGCGGTGGGCCCCCTTCTCCCGCGCAGCAGGTGGGGGTTGGGGTAGTAGCTACTCCTCCACCACGCGCCGCATCGGCTCGCGGTTCACCAGCACCGTAAAGAGGTCGGGCCTGCTGTAGTGGCCGCCCGGGTCGCAGCCGGCCTTGGCGGCGTAGACCGCTTCCATGGAGCCCTCGGCCAGGATGATCGTTTCACCGGAGACGGGCTCCGTGAGAATCTCGCCGCGCGGGTCGATGATCGCGCTGTCGCCGGTGTAGTCGTGGCGGATCAGCTCGTGGTAGCGCTCGGGCAGGTCCTGCTTGCGGCAGAGGCCGCCCACCATCATCACGTACGCGCCCGCCTGCGAGGCGTAGGCGCGCGAGAGCAGCGTCTGCCGCGGCCAGATGGAGATGGGAGCGGGCGGCGCCTCCTCCGGCTCGCGGCCCGGCCAGGCGGCCACGTGCACCTGCGTACCCTGCGCCGCCAGGACGTACCCTGGCAGGATGCTGTTGTGCTCCCAACAGTTCAGGCCGGAGATGCGCGCGTACGGGCGCTGGTGCACCGTCAGGCCCACGGCGTCGCCCTCGCCCCAGACGGCGCGCTCGTGCAGCGTCGGCTTGACCTTGCGGTGGCGGCCCAGGATCTGGCCGTCACTGCCGATGAACAGCAGCGTGCAGTAGACCGTGCCGTGGGAGATGTTGTCCCGCTCCGCGATGCCGATGACGACATCGATGCCCGCGTCTCTCGCCGCTGCGCAGAGGGCTTCCGTTTCGGGGCCGGGGATCTCGACGCCGTTCGCCAGGTACTCCGCCGCCGCCTGCCACCACAGGTCGGTGGGACGGCTGAAGGCGAAGAAGGGGTAGCCGGGCAGCCAGCACTCCCCGAAGGCCGCAATCGTCGCGCCCATGGCGCCTGCTTCCGCGATGAGGCGGCACGCCTTTTCGGTTGAGGCCGCGCGGTCGAAGTAGACCGGCGCAGCCTGGATCGCCGCCATGGTGAACGTGGGGTAGGTCGTCACTCGCTCGTCTCTCCAGTTTCATAGGGCGTGAACGTCACGCGGGCCACGCCATCCTGCACGCGCACGATGGCCTCATCGCGTGAGCGGCTGAGCACCGTGCCAGGGGCAACGCCGGGTATCTCAATCGGCGCGGCATTGAGCGTGAGGATAGCCACTGGGTCACCGTCCAGCGCGGCGAACGCGCCCGGGGCCAGCACCGCGACGTGCTTCCGCAGCAATTGCAGTGGGCGATCCCAGTTCAGCCAGCGCTCCTCTGGCGTGAACGGCGTGCCGTAGCTGGCCAGCGCTTCGTCCTGGGGCTCGCCCGGCTCGCCGGCCAGTGCCCGCGCCATGCCTTCCTCCAGCGCTGCCGCCACCAGGGGCCGCCACGTGGCGAAGATCGCCTCGCCGGTAAGCTCCTCCGGCAGCGGCGCTTCCTGCCGGCTGAAGATGGCGCCCGCGTCGAACTCGGGCGTGGTCTGGTGCAGCGTAGCGCCGATGGTGTCCGCGCCCTCGTACACGCGGCGTTGTGGGTTTGGTCCGCGCCCCTGGGGCAGGGGAGTCGGGTGCAGGTTGTACGCGCCCAGGCGTGGAATTGACGTAACGCTGACTGGCAGCTTGTGCGGAAAGGTCGCCGAGAGCAGGAGATCGGGTCGGGCGGCGGCGATCAGCGGCGCGGCTGCGCGGAGCTTGCTGGTCACCAGCACGGGGTGCCGTGGCGCGGCCAGTTCCACGAGATTGAGGTAACTGGCCCCGTACCGCTCTGCCGTGGCGGCAGGGGAGGTGACCAGCAGCACGATCTGGTGGCCGTGGCGCTCCGCCCACCCGGCGACGATCTCGTAGGCCATGACCATGACGTTGCAGGTGACGATGCGCAGGCTCATGGGTGGAGGTCCGTTCGTGTGGTGGGCTGGCTGCCCGGTCACGCGGTCAGGCGGTAGAAGCGAAAGGTCGGGTGCTCAACGGGTAGTTCACTGATCTCCGGGAAGCCGGCGGCCACGGCGTAGGTGCGGAAGATATCGCGCCGCATGACGGTGCCGGTGCCGGCCGAGGGTTGCTCCACCAGACCGACCGGCAGGCAGTGCAGCACGCTGAAGGCGTACATCATGCGCTCTCCAGCGTCACCGTTCGGCGTGAAGTGATCCGGCACGCGCTCATCTACGATCAGCACCGTGCCCCCTGGCCCCACCAGTTGCCGCATCGCCCGCAGCACCTCCACCGGGCGCGGCATATCGTGGATACACTCGATGGCGAGCGCGAGGTCGTACTGCCCGGCCAGGGCGGGGTCTCCGGCATCGCGCTGGTGAAAGGCAACCCGCTCTTCAGCCAGCCCGGTGCTGGCGGCGTTCTCCCGCGCCGCGCTGATCG
>JALYWD010000090.1 GCA_030852885.1 Chloroflexota bacterium
CACCTCCGTTTCGTCCTGGACCTGGCGCGCAGCCACCGGGACGGCGTGAGCGCCTGGAGCAAACTTGCTGTGCCTCCAGGCAGTGCATCGAGCGTGCCATCCCGGCACACGCGTCGAGACTTCTGTAGGCCATACTTCACCAGAGCCGTCATGAACTGCTCGCTGCAGCATCGAGACCTTGCTTGTCCATGGTGGGCATGGGGCGTGGCGGAGTCTGCCAGCAACGAACCCTCACCCCCGGCCCAGCCTGTTGCCGCGATACCTCCTCCTGCCAGGTGCAGCATCGGGAGAGGGCGATGTTCCGGGTTTCGCCGCGCCCACGGGAGGTGGGTGACGTGTGCGCCTGCCGTCAGGCCAGCGGCTGACCACCGGTTACGCCCACGACCTCGCCGGTGATGTAGCTGCTGTCGTTGGAGGCCAGGAACACGTACAGGGGCGCCAGTTCCGCCGGTTGGGCGGGACGGCCGAGGGGAGAATCCTTGCCGAACTGCTGGGCTTTCTCCTCCGGCATAGTGGCGGGGATTAACGGGGTCCAGACCGGGCCTGGCGCCACGGCGTTGACACGAATCCCCTTCTTGGCCCCCTCCTGCGCCAACCCCTTGGAGAAGTTGACGATGGCCGCCTTGGTTGCCGCGTACGGGAGCAACTGCGGCGAGGGCTGGTAGGCCTGGATGGAGGCGGTGTTGACGATGGCGCTGCCGGGCGCGAGGTGCGGCCAGGCGGCGCGGCAGAGGTAATACATGGCGAAGATGTTGGTGTGGAAGGTGTGCTCCCACTCTCCGTCCGGAATCTCCAGGATCCCCTCGCGGGTCATCTGGTAGGCGGCGTTGTTGACCAGGATATCGAGCCGCCCCAGTTCCGAGATGGCGCGTTCGACCAGGGCGCGGCAGTGGGCCTCCTGCGAGATATCGCCGGGCACGAGCACGACGCGTTGCCCCGCCTCCTGCACGACGCGCGCGGTCTCGGCGGCATCCTTGTCTTCATTCAAGTAGGAGATCAGGACATCCGCGCCCTCCCGGGCAAAGGCCAGCGCGACGGCGCGGCCAATGCCGCTGTCGCCCCCGGTAATGAGCGCGACTTTTCCCTGCAGCCGGCCATGCCCCTGGTAGGACTCTTCCCCAAAGTCCGGGCGCGGCGTCATGTCCGACTCCAGCCCCGGGTAGTCAAGCGCTTCCTGGGGGAAGGGTGGCTTGTCGCCAGCGGCACGGGGATCACGCGATGAGGGAGGCGATGACATGGACATGCTCCTGGAGCGAGACAGGCGAAGGGCTGCTGTCGGTGATTGGGGCCGGGGTGAGGGCGGAGGCTAGATGCGCAGCTTGCCCTGCTGCGCGAACTGGTCGAGCTGCTGCATGAGGGTGCGCACCGCCTGCTCATCCTGCTGCTTGAGTTGCTGCCAGATCTGGTCGTTGGCGCTGCCGTCTTTCATGAACTTCTGGTAGGCCACGATGCCCTCCAGTTTCGAGGAGAGCGCGGTGATCAGGTCGTAGATCTCGTTGGGAACAAGGGTCGTTTCGGTGTTGGAGCTCTGGGCCATGAGATGCCTCCTGTCGTTCTACCGGGTGGTCACGGGCGACCACTGACCGCTGTTGCAGCGACGATGCCAGCACCAGGGCCACATGCTCGCCTGCGCTACAGGCGAGGCTGGGATGTGTCGCCCGCGCTGCACGCGGCGCGGCGACACGCCCGGGACTCCGGGCAGGACAACGTGCGAAAAAAGGCGCTACTTCGAGGAGACATATCCCCTGAGCCTACGACTTCGTGGCGCGACGACGCGCGCCCTCGCGCGATACTGACCCGGTTTCCACGTACGCGACCAGCAGTTGTGGCCGGGGCAGGAGGGGGTCCCCCGTGCCAGGAACCACCGCCCGGCGGGCCAGGAGCGAGTCATGCGACAGGAGATGTTGAGCGGGTTGGCGCGCCTGGAAGCCGTGACGGCGCTGCTGCACCGCGTCCGGCGGCAGGATGCGCGCGCGGGGATCTGGGAGGCGGCGGACCCGCAGTGGTGGTGGCGGAAGCCCCGCGCCAGTGACGACGTCGCGACGCCCGCCTGGTTCGATGACGCGGGCCAGCCGATAGCCGCTGCCCTGCTGACGTGGTGGCCCCACGCCTGGTGGCTGGACATCATCCGGCTGCCGGGGACGCAGATATCGCTGGATGACCTGGCCGCGCCCGTGTGGGCGGCGCTGGAGCGCCTGCCGGGCCCGCTGATGATCGAGGCGCTCGTGCCCGTGGATGACCCCGGGCCTGGCGCGTGGTTCGCCGGGCGCGGGTTCACGGTGGCCGGGGAGTCGTCGTCCGGCTGGATGGCGGCGACGGCCGCGGTTGCGCCGTGGGCGCACATCACGCATCCTCCACCCTCTGACGTGCGGCTGGCCGTGGGCGGCCACGTTCACAAAGGGTGGCGATGATGCAGGACAACCTGGGATCGGGAACAGAGCAGGCTGCCGTGAGCGCAGGGTCAATCCCGCGCGACGAGGGGTTCATTGCCGTGACCGGCGGCCGCGTCTGGTACGAGCGCATGGGGCGGCCGGGCGCGCCGCCGCTGCTGCTGCTGCACGGCGGGCCGGGAGCCAGCTCCGGGTACCTGCAGCCCCTCATGGAGCAGGCAGCGGGCGATTTCCTGGTGG
>JALYWD010000103.1 GCA_030852885.1 Chloroflexota bacterium
GTTCTGGAACACCCGGCGGCGTGTCTGCTACCGTGCGGGCGGCGAGGGGAAGGCCAGAGACCCGCGCGACTCGCGGCGGCGAGCGTAGGACGGAGCGCACCATGGCCGATTCGGCCCACACAGCATCTGACTGGGTTGACGACGAATATTTCTTCGATGAAGACCTGGGCGTGATTGTCCTGACGGAGGAGCAGTCGGCAGACCTCTTTGACCGTGAGGCGCGCAAGGCGCTCGGCATTTCGGGTGAAGAATTCCTGCGACGCTGGGATGCCGGCGAATTCCGCCCCATTCCGGACACCCCCGAGGGATGGCCGATTGCCCGGCTTGTGATGTCGATCCCCTTTGTTCGACGCGTCAAGGCCTGAGGCCGCGGTTCGCGCCTTTGCTCGGGCGCAAAGAGAAGTCGTGAGCTGCGTCACAAGCCAGCACCTGGTGACGCCTGGCTCGGTGAACACTCCGGGCGAGCTTCAGACGTTGAGATTCATGCCAGGCCCGGCTTCTCTTCGATCTGTGGACGGTGGTCCCAGCGGCATCTTGCTCGACATCCGGCAGCAGTTTGCCATTGCGGCAATTGGTCTGAGATCGTGGCGTGTCCAGCCTCGCACCTATGAGTTTCGGCTCCTCGATCAGTCCGAGCGCGAACTCCTCGTGTACCACTGGCAACCAGAACCGGGGCAGCGAGGCCCGGATCACCCTCACGTGCATGTCTCGGCGGCGTGGCACGCCCGGATAAACGCCGTCACCACGCGCGCCTACGACCTGGACAAGCGCCACCTCGTAACCGGCCATGTCTCGCTGGCGATGATCGTGCGCATGTTGATCGAGGAATTTGACATTGCATCGTTGCGCCCGGATTGGCAGCGCCTCCTGAACCGGGCGGACCAGACGACGGGATAGCCTGCTGGCAACTCGACTGCGCGCTCAAGAGCGCATGCCGGGCCAGGCAACGTGAATACGCCCTCTCCCACAATTTTCAGACGCGGCTAAAATAGAACCGACGGTGGCTGGTGTTTGCCGGGAAATCGTGAGGTTCCCATGTCGCGCGTTGTCCCCCACGACCACCCAATGTCTGCCGGGCCGCCTCCACGGAGCGGCGATACGGCCGCGCCGCTGCCACGGTTCTTGACCCCATTTATTGGAAGAGAGCAGCAGGGCGCCTCGCTGCGCACGCTCCTGGAGCGGCAGGATGCTCCGCTCGTGACCCTGATCGGCCCCGGAGGAGTCGGCAAGACCCGCCTGGCCGTCCGCGTGGCGTCCTCGCTGGGGCAGGCCTTCCCGGATGGCGTCGCCTTCGTGCCGCTCGTGGCCGTGCGCGATCCGGAGATGGTGCTGCCGGAGATCGCATCGGTCCTGGGCATTCGCGAGGCAGGCGATCTGCCGATGGCGGCGCGCCTGGCCCAGGTGCTGGGTGACCGGCAAGCCCTGCTGGTGCTGGACAACCTGGAGCAGGTCCTTCCGGCCGCGCCGGCGATTGCCGGTCTGCTGGGCGCGTGTCCCAATCTCACCATCGTGGCCACTAGCCGTGCTCCCCTCGGCATTTCCGGCGAGCGTACCTTCGACGTGCCGCCACTCACGCTGCCCGAAGGGACCCCCGGCGTGCCGGCCCTTCCGGACCTGGTGGATGTGGAGGCGGTTACCCTCTTCGTCGAGCGCGCCCAGGCTGCGCAGGCAGAGTTCGCCCTTACCCAGCAGAACGCCGGAGCCGTGACGGAGATCTGCCGCCGCCTGGATGGCTTGCCGCTGGCCATCGAGCTGGCCGCGGCCCGCGTGCGCATGTTGCCCCCGCTGGCGCTGCTGGCGCGCCTGGACCGGCAGTTGTCACTGCTCACCGGCGGTGCGCGGGATGTCCCGCAGCGCCTGCGCACCATGCGGGATGCCATCGCCTGGAGCTATGACCTGCTGGACCCCGTGGAGCAGGCATTCTTCCGCCGCGTTGCCATCTTTTCCGGGGGGTTTACCCTGGAGGCGGCGGAGTTCGTCAGCGAGGAGGATGAACGCGGCTTCCCGTTCGATCTGCTGGCGAGCCTGGTCGACAATAGCCTGCTGCGCCAGGAATCTCTGTCTGCGACCGAGGCGCGCTACACCCTGCTGGAGACGGTCCGCGAGTTCGGCGTCGAGCAACTGGAAGCCACCGGCGAAGCGGCGGACGTGGCGCAGCGTCACGCCGCCTGGTGCCTGCACCTGGGGCAGCAGGC
>JALYWD010000133.1 GCA_030852885.1 Chloroflexota bacterium
GTACCACCCGCTGCTGGTCTTCGATGGGGAGACCGGCCAGCTCATCACGGCCGTCCTGCGCCCCGGCACCGTCCACGCCGGGCATGGGGTCGTGGCCATCCTCGAGCGCATCGTGGCCCGGCTGCGCCAGCAGTGGCCGGACGTGGCCATCACCATCCGTGCCGATGCGGGGTTTGCCAAACCGGAGCTGTATGCGTGGTGCGAGGCCGAGGCCATCGCCTACACCATCGGGCTGGTGACCAATCCCCGCCTGCTGGCGCTGGCCGCGCCGCTGGCGGAGACCGCGCAGGCCGCCTCCGTCCAGGCGGACGGCGCCAAGGTGCGGCTCATCGACGAGGCCGTCTATCAGGCCGGATCGTGGGAGCACGCACGCCGGGTGGTCATCAAGGCCGAAGTCCTGGCGCCAGGACCCAACACCCGCTTCGTCGTGACGAACCGGACGCAGGAGCCTGGGGCGCTCTATGACGCCTACGTGGACCGGGGGGAGACCGAGAACTGGATCAAGGATCTGAAGCGGGCCTGCTTCGCGGACCGCCTCTCCTGCCACCGCTTCCTCGCTAACCAGGTGCGGCTGCTGCTGCATGCCGCGGCCTATGCGCTGCTGCATACCCTGCGCACCTGGCTGGTGGCGGCGGGCAGTGCGCGGCTGACCCTGGAGACGCTGCGGCTGCGCCTGCTCAAGATCGGCGGCCGCGTCCGCCAACTGGCCACCCACGTCCACCTCCGCCTCGCCTCCCATCACCCCGGTGAGCCCCTCTGGCAGCTCCTCGCGGCCTATCGGAGGGGTTCGTGAATAATCCGGGCTAGCTGGCCCACCGGCGCCTCCTCAGTATCGGGTCACCGATACGACGCTACGCATTTGCTTCAATGAAAGCAGGGTCGTCGAGCGCGTTCAAGCTGGCATTCTCAGTGTGAGGTTGCGAAAAGACAAGGAAATGTCTCCCGAAAAGTGCATCGCCATGGGGTTCCCAGTTGGCACTCGGGTGCAGATCCTTGAGTATTGCACCGAGTCTGGACCCGTGGCGCTCGCACAGCAGTTTCTCTACCCAGACAACACGGTTGGCGCGTCGGGAAAACCCGATCCCAGGTATGTTATCTGTTGTGGTGCGCAATTGATTCCAATGCTGCCTTCAACGCATTAACCTGACCGACCTTAACGTGCGCCCCACGGACCCGCTACTGCTCTCTGGTAGGATGCTGCCCTGACCCGATGGCGATCTGAGCAGGAAGCCCTCCCCGTGACCGACCTGCTTGCCGAGTTGTTTTCCTCAAAAGTGCGCGCGGCAGTACTCGGCATGTTGCTGCCACGGCCGCACCGCTGGTTCTCGTTGACCGAGCTTTCGCGCACCCTGGGGTTGCCGGTGAGCAGCCTACAGCATGAGTGCTACAAGCTGGCGCGCCTGGGGCTGCTCCGTGACCAGCGCAGCGGGAACGTGCGGCGCTACGCGCCGGATCCCACCTTTCCGCTCTTGAAACCACTGACGACGTTGGTGCTTGCTTCCATTCCGCTCGCGGAGTCCTTGTCCGCCGCAGCCGAAGAGATCGCCGGTCTTGAGCAGGGATGGCTGACGGGTGAGCCCAGCGGGCGTCACGCGCGGCCGTTTCTCGTGGTCATCGGTAGCCTCGGGATTGAGGACCTGGACGCACTGTTCGAGCGGGCCCGGGCTGCTGCTGCCGCCGCGGGAACGGGTGACATTGAACTTGCGTATTATCCATCGACAGAATGGGCACGCCGCCTGGCGAGTCACGATCCGTTCGTCACGTCGCTGCAGGCGGATGTAGCGGTGATGTTGCACACGGGGGCTGTTCCAGCGGAGGCCGTCTGAGGCCACATCGCTTCATGTTTCGCGACATCCCGTTGGCGGAGACCGGCTCCGTCTGTCATGGTTCCCCGCTAGCGGAAGCACGTAGACGCTCCGCGCGGTCAGTTGGAGGATACGTTGCTTGAATTGATGAGCCAGCCAGCGTTCTGGACGGCGCTCCTGACACTGACCGTGCTCGAGATCGTGCTCGGCATTGACAACATCGTCTTTATCTCCATCCTCTCGGACCGCCTGCCGATGGAACTGCGGGCGCGGGCACGTACGGTTGGCCTGCTGCTGGCCATGTTCATGCGTATCGGATTGCTCTTCTCCATCGGCTGGATGATGGGGCTGACACAGCCGCTCTTTGAACTGTTCGGGCACCACTTCACCGGCCGGGATCTCATCCTGATTGTGGGTGGGCTTTTCCTGATCTACAAATCGACGACAGAGATCCACGACAAGCTGGAAGGTGAGGAACATCACCAGGATCCCTCGAAGGGACGAGCCACCTTCGGCAGCGTCATCGCCCAGATCGTGGCGCTGGATATCGTGTTCTCGCTGGACTCCGTCATCACCGCCATCGGCATGACGGACCACATCGAGATCGCGATGATTGCGGTCATCATCGCCGTCGGCATCATGCTGGTCGCGGCGGGCCCGCTCAGCACGTTTGTTAACCAGCACCCGACCGTGAAGGTGCTGGCGCTGAGCTTCCTGCTGCTGATTGGGATGTCCCTGGTGGCGGATGGCTTCGGCCAGCACATCCCGAAGGGGTACATCTACTTCGCCATGGCGTTCTCGGTCTTCATCGAACTACTGAACATGCGGCTGCGCACCAAGACCGAACCGGTGCAACTGCGGCAGGCAATTACCGCCGAGCCCGCCACGGAGGCAGGTCACTAGTGGGAAGCCCGCGCCCCACCCAGATCACGTTGGGAGCAGGATGAGTACACGTTTCTTCAAGCGGCCGGGACGCGGGCGCAAGCCCGGGACGGAAGCGAGCGCCGGGGCGCTGCTGACCGACCGCCAGCACCAACTGATCGAGCAGGAACTGGCGCTCCTGGCCCGCTTGCTGGAGATCATGGGCCGCTACCCGGCCGCGCAGGAGGACCAGGCTGCCGTCAAGCGTGCGGCGGATCACCTGACTTCGCTCTTCCTGCTGGTGATCGTCGGGGAGTTCAACGCCGGCAAGTCCGCGTTCATCAATGCGCTCGTCGGCGCCGATGTCATGCCCGAGGGCGTGACGCCGACGACATCCGTCATCAACCAGTTGCGCTATGGCCCAGAGCCGACGGTCACCATGCTGGCGGATGGCGTTATCCTGCGCGAGCACCCGGCGGAGTTCCTGGATGAGATCACCGTCGTTGACACCCCAGGCACCAACGCCATCATCCGTGAGCATGAGGCGCTGACACAGCAGTTTGTGCCGCGTTCGGACCTGGTGCTGTTTGTCACCTCAGCGGATCGCCCGTTCACCGAGAGTGAGCGGGAATTCATGGGGAGCATCCGCGACTGGGGCAAGAAGATCGTCATCGTCATCAACAAGATCGACGCCCTGCGCAGCCAGCAGGCCGTCGATGAAGTGGCGGCCTTCGTGGCCAGCAACATCGAGCGCAGCCTCGGTTTCCGCCCGGAAGTGTTTCCCGTGTCGGCGCTGCTGGCGCAGCAGGCCAAGGCGCTGGGGAACCGCAACCCGGGCGAGCGAGAACGCCTGTGGGAGGCGAGCCGCTTCGGGGAGATCGAGAGCTTCATTTTCGCCACGCTCGATCAGGAAGGGCGCATCCGGCTCAAGTTGCTCAACCCGCTGGGAGTCGGGGAGCGGATCACCGAGCGCTACCTGCAGGTGACCGAGGAGCGCCTGGCGCTGCTGCGCGATGACCTGGCGACCATCGACAACATTGACCGCCAGATGGAAACCTACCAGGAGGACATGCAGCGGCAGTTCGCCTACCACCTGACGCGGGTCGAGAACGTCATCGCCCGCATGATCCAGCGCGGTGATGCCTACTTCGAAGAGACCATTCGCATTGGCCGCGTCTTTGATCTGCTGAACAAGGACAAGATTCGCAGCGAGTTCGAGCGCGAGGTAGTCGGTGGCGCAGAGACCGAGATTGACCAGGTCATCGATGAGCTGATCGACTGGATGGTGGAGCAGGACCTCAAGATCTGGAAGAGTGTCACGGACTATATCGACCGCCGCCGCCTGAGTCAGTACGAAGAAGGCGTCATCGGTGAGGTTGGCGGGCAGTTCCGCTACGACCGCCGTCACCTGCTGGAGACAGTGGCCCGCCGCACCCAGGAGGAGGTCGAGCGCTACGACATCGAGGCGGAGGCGAACCAGCTTGCGGACTCTGTGCGTAACGCCGTGGCCACAACCGCCGTGGCCGAGGTGGGCGCGGTCGGCCTCGGGGCCCTCGTCGTCGCTGCCGCCAGCACAGTGGCGGTGGATGTCACCGGTATCCTGGCGGCCAGCTTGCTGGCGGGTCTCGGGCTCTTTGTGCTCCCGAACAAGCGGCGACAGGCGCGCCGCGATTTTCACCTCAAGGCGGAGGAGCTGGAAGGGCGTGTCCTCCAGGTGATGCGGGAAGCTTTCGACCATGAGCTTGCGCGCTCAGTTGAGCGCGTGAATGAAGCGATAGCGCCGTACACGCGCTTTGTGCGGTCGCAGTACGACCACATGGAGTTGATGCGCACCGAGCTGAACAAGGCCGACACCGACATGCGCGCCCTGCGCCACCAGATTGGCGAGGAACGCACACCCCTTAAACCAGGCATGCGCGCCACCGTGTTGCCGCCAGCGCCGGAGATCATGCTGCCACGCGGACTGCCACCGCTGGTCAACGAAGACACGATCATCGACGCCGAACACGTGCGCGTGCTGGAGCTGGATGACGGCCTGGACGATCTGCCCGGGGAAGCTCCCGAGGGAACGCGGCCCGAGGACATTTGACCGAGTTCGCAGGCGAAGAGGGACGGAAGACCCTACTCGCCGCGAACTGGAAGCAGATCGCCGGCCAGGCAGGAGGCCGGAAGCTTGACAGGTCGGTACTCCGACCATGACGAACGACTGATATAGTCACACTATGGAGATACGCCGAGCACGTGATGAAGACTATGTTGAAATAGCTGACCTTCGTCAAAGCACTATTCGCAGTGTTAACGCGAAAGATTATCCAGAGCAAGTCATCAATCGCTGGTCTTCCACGAGCAAGGCGGAAGATTTTCGCGAGAGCGACGGTCAATGCAAGAGATGGATGGCGCTAGAAGATGGCAAAGTCATTGGTTTCTGTGAGCATACTTTTGCATGTGAGATATCACGAGTCTATGTACATAAGGATCATCTGCGAAAGGGAGTCGGTTCGAGGTTATTGAAAGTTGCTGAAGATTCTTTGAAGGAGCAAGGTTGCCTGCATATTCGCATTGAGTCCACTATTACAGCTAAAGAGTTCTATGCAAGCAATGGGTATGAGGTAATTGAGAGAACCACGTATTTCGGGGATGAGCATGCACCAGTCTACGTCATGTCAAAAGCGATCACTGAATGAACTTCGCTCCGCGACTTCACCATGTATGCGGGGTATCAGACCTACGCTGACGACGAAAACGTCATTGGGTCAATCGTCATTGATCCGGTGGGCGCCCTCAGCAGTCTTGTCCATGCCGAACTGACGTGAGGTGGAAGCACCCCTCCCCGAGCAGGAGAGCGCGCCAATCCAGGGTATGCCGGCGACCAGGTTCGTCGTCAATCCAGGGATCAAACACTCCTCATCTTTCGCGGCCGAGCAGAAGCTCGGGGCTCACCCGGCGTTTGTCGCGCGCTGAAATGAACTTTTCCCGTCACAGGCGTTACTACGTTGGTGATTGGGAGGCGACGCGAGTTTGGCGCAGGCAATGACGTGGACCGGCCGTATATCTCGCTCCGAAGAGGCAGACGCTGACGAGCGGCTGGCGCAGCGGATTGCGGCCGGCGAACGGGCGGCCCTGGAAGAGCTGTATGCCCGGTATAGCCGTCCCCTGTTCGGCTTCCTGATGGGGATCGCGCCTGACGCTGCCACGGCCGAAGAGATCTTGCAGGACACCCTGGTGGCGGTCTGGCAAGGCGCGGCGGGGTTCGAGGGGCGGGCTACGTTCCGCCAATGGTTGTTCGCGGTAGCCCGGCGCCAGGCCTACAACGCGGTGCGTCGCCGACGGCTGCCCTGGGCCGACCCGGCCGAGGTGGAAGCGGCAGAGGCGAGCGGCCCGTCGCCGGAGGTCGAGGCGCTGACTGGGGCAGCCCTGGACGATCTGGCCGCCCGCATTCACGGCCTGCCACCGGGTCAACAGGAGGTGCTGGTGCTGACGCTGGTCGAGGGTTTCTCGTACGAGGAGACCGCTGCCATCCTGGAGGTGCCGCTGGGGACCGTGCGCAGCCGCCTCAACACCGCCCGCCGCACACTGCGCCAGCAACTCGCCGCCGAGATGGAGGATTTCGCATGAGCACCGGACGAAATGGCGGCAGTCACCCCGGCAACAGCCTCCCGGCGTTCCTGAACGGAACGCTCGGCCCGGTGGAGACGTCGGCGGTCCGTGCCCATCTCGCCGTCTGCCCGGCATGCCGCCGTGAGCTGGCGGAGTGGGAGTCCATTGCATCCGCTACCGGCCTCCTGGCGGCCGCGACGCCACCGGCGCACGTGCCGGCGGCAGTCTGGAAGGCGCTTGGCGACGAGCGCCCGGCCGCACAACCAGACTGGACCACCTGGCCCGACCGGTCTGCCTGGCGGCTGGCGTCGCTGGCCAGGCAACTGCTGCTCGCACAGATTCCATTGGTGCGGGGTGCGATCTGGACGGCCTCGGCGGTCACGATGTTCGCGGGCTGCCTGGTGGCTGTGCTCCTCTCCAACGTGGTCGAGGCGGGGGTGGTGCTGGCAATGGTGGCGCCGCTGGTGGCGGCGATAGGGGTGGCATTCGTCTACGGCCCGGAGAATGACCCGGGGCTGGAGATGTCGCTGGCAACACCCACCCCGCCGCAACTGGTGCTGGCCGCCCGGCTGACGCTGGTGTACGGCTTCGACCTGGCGCTGGCGGTCCTCGCTGCCCTCGTGCTGGCGGTGCAGGGCGGGACCGGCCTCGTACCGCTGATCTCCCTCTGGCTGGGTCCGATGCTGTTCCTGTCGGCCCTGACCCTGGTGCTGTCACTGCTCTGGGGCAGCGCCGTCGCCATCATCGCCGTCATGGCGCTGTGGCTGCTGCGGCTCAGCGTGGCCCTGGACGCCGGCCGCTCGCTCGATCTCGGAGTCTTCACCGAGCTGGGCGAAACGTTCTGGCAGCGCACCCCGCTGTTGCTCGCGCTCACCGCGCTGTTGCTGCTGGTGGCGCTCATCCGTGCCCCACGCCAGGAGAGGTTTTCCCTGCAATGACGACTCCGGTTACTGCGAGGGCTCGGCCCGGAGCGCCGCTGGCGCCCGCCTGGCTCGGCTACGAGATTCGCCAGCTGGGCTGGCTCAGCTTTGCCCTGCCCTGCTTCGTGCTGTTGCTCTTCGCCGGACTGGCGGCCCTGGAGGCGCTCCTCGGCGCCCCCCGGGAGGAGACCGCGCGCTTGCTGGTGGCCGGGCTGGAGATGGGGCTGCCGTACGCCGCGGGTATCGCTGCCGCGACGGTGATCAATCGCGATCCGGCCCTCGCGCTTCAGCTCAGCACGCCGACCGGTGTTCGCCGGACGATTGGCCGCCGGATTGGCCTGCTCACCGGCTGGATGGCGCTGCTTGCGCTCGGGACAACGCTGGTGCTGGATGTGCTTGGTCTCTGGCAGCAGTGGGCGCCGGTCGGGCTCTGGACGGGTCAGCTCGTCTGGCTCGCGCCGCTGACCTGGTTCACCGGCGCCGGGCTGGTGCTTGGCCTCGTGCTGGGTAGCCAGACGACGGCCAGCGCGCTCCTCGGTGGCCTGTGGGTGTTCACGGCGATCTCCGCCAGCGTCGTGCTGGCGGTTCCGGTACTCAGGCTGGAGTACCTGTTCCTCACGACCGTCGCTCCCGATGTCGATTTCTGGCTGGCGAACCGGGTTGTTGTCCTGGTCACGGGGATCGGACTGGCGGGAGTCGCCGGGATTCTCTCCACGAAGTCCGAACTCCACGCGCGAGGAGAAGTGACGTGAGCCGCAATGATTGGTCGGTGCTGCTCGGGGCAGCGCGGTACGAGTTCGTGATGCAGTTCCGGCGGCCGGCGATCTGGATTGCGTTTGCCCTGTTCAGCCTGTCGCTGCTGGCAATCGGGATCGTGCCGTGGAACCCCGCCACCAATGAGCTGGCGCTGCGGTCGCTGGTCGCCAACTGGTCGCTGGCGGTGCAGTTCTTCTTCCCACTCGCGTTCGGGATTCTCCTGGCCGACCGCTTCCCCCGTGACCGGCGGCTGCACATAGAGGAGATGATCGACGCCACGCCGGGCAGGCTGGCGCCGCGCTTCGTGGGCAAGTTCGCCGGGACGGTGCTGGCAACGCTGGTACCGGTGGCGGGGGTGTACAGCGCCGGCATCAGCTACATCGTGCTGAGCCGGGGTGAGCCGGCGGCAGTCTGGCTCGGGCTTGCCGCGTTCGCCACGATCAACCTGCCGGGCCTGCTCTTCGTGGCCGCCTTCTCCCTGGCGGCGCCGGTGCTGATCTGGCTGCCGTTGTACCAGTTCCTGTTCACTGGCTACTGGTTCTGGGGCAACCTGCTGCCGCCCTGGCCGGGGTCCGGCAGCGTTATCCCGACGCTCAGCCACACCCCGTTGACCCCGTTTGGCGAATACATGGCCAGTGGGTTCTTCGGCACGCGGCAAACGATGGTGGAGGCAACCGCGTGGCAGGGCGTGCTCAGCCTGGACCTGCTGCTGGCGATGGGCGCGCTTGCCCTCGTCGCTGGCTACTGGTGCCTGCGCTGGCAGCGCGAGCAACGGCTCGATGGCGCAACGCGCTAGCTTGGGGAGCACGATGCAAGTCACGATCACGGGATTGACGAAGCGCTACGGGCGCGCGGCTCCAGCCCTGAACGAGGTTGACCTCACGATTCCGACCGGCATGTTTGGCCTGCTGGGGCCCAACGGCGCTGGCAAGACGACGCTGATGCGGATTCTGGCCGGTATCCTGCGCCCGACATCTGGCACGGTCCGGGTGGGTGAGCATGACGCCACCACGGAGCGCGGCCGGCAGGCGGTCAAGCACGTTCTCGGCTACTTGCCCCAGGAGTTGGGACTCTACCCGGACTTGACCGCGTGGGAGTTTCTGGACTACTTCGGCATCCTCAAGGGGCTGGCGGACCGCGGCGCCCGGCAGCGGCGGGTCGATGAACTGCTGGAGACCGTAGGCCTGTCCGACGTGGCCGGGCGCAAGCTGAAGGGGTTCTCGGGAGGGATGAAGCGCCGCGTGGGCATTGCCCAGGCGCTGCTCAACGATCCACGCCTGCTGATCGTCGATGAGCCGACGGCCGGGCTCGATCCCGAGGAGCGGATCCGGTTCCGGAACATCCTGGCCGCGCTGGCCGGCGACCGCACGGTGATCCTGTCGACGCACATCGTGGAGGATGTTGCACAGACCTGCCGCAACCTGGCAGTGCTGGCCGGGGGACGGGTGCTGTTCGCCGGGACCGCCGGCGACCTGGTGGACGCCGCCCGGGGGCGGGTCTGGACGATCGAGGCGAACGAGCCGATCGCCGCGCCAGGCTCGACGGTGATGTCCACACTCCACCTGGGAGGCGCCATGCAGTTCCGGGTTGTGGGCGACGACTACGGCACGCACCGGGCGATCCCGGCGATTCCTACCCTGGAGGACGCTTACGTGTCACTGATGCAGCGCTGCCGGACGCCGGCGGCACAGCCAGGCTCAAGCTCCATGCCCGTCCCCGCTGTGAACGAGATGATCAGATGATCAGCGGGGTCGTAATGACGCCGATCGAAGCAGTCCTGGTGCTGGGCGCGCTTGCGCTCGTGTTGGCCCGCTGGTTGCCAGCGCGTTTCCGGCGCGGAGTTGCGATCGGCGCCGCGGCAGTGTCGGTGATGTCGGCGGCGGTGCTGGCGGTGATCGGTCTGCGCTGGCAGCTGCTTCCGGTGCTGGTGGCGGTTGTGGTAGCGCTGCCGTTCACGGTTCCGATCATGATGGGGAAGTCCAGCGGACGCCGGATCCCCTGGTGGCTGGCGGGAGTTGGTGCGGCGGCCGGTGTCCTGGCGATTGTCGCCGGTGTGGGCGCGGCGATGGCCTTCCCCATCCCGGCCTTTCCTACGCCGACGGGGAAGTACGCGGTTGGCGCCACCGTCGTTGAGTGGACTGATCCCGATCGGCCCGAGACGTGGACGACCGACCCCGATGATGTGCGTGAGTTGCAGGCCCAGATCTGGTACCCGGCCGAGGCGATGCCGGATGACGTAGAGCGAGCGCAGTACCTGGGGCGCTCGGAGGCCGAGGCAAGCATCGTCGCCGGGGCCCTCGCGGACTATCTCGGGCTTCCTCGGCTCGTCTTCGACAGCGCCGCGATGGGCCATACCAATGCGGTGCCAGACGCGCCGGTGGCCCCTGGCACGGAACAGTTTCCGGTGGTGCTGTTCACGCCGGGTATGGGCGCTGGACGCACCACGAACACCGCGTGGGCCGAGGAGTTGGCCAGCCACGGCTACGTGGTCGCTGCGCTTGACCACCCCTACGACTCGGCCGCGGTTGCGTTCGCCGACGGCCGGACAGTGCGCAGGCCGCAGTTCCCCATCAGCTCCGACGGCGATGGCTATCGGTTGGGCGAGGCGTTGGCGGCGGTGAAGGCCAGCGATCTCAGTGCGACCCTCACCTACCTCAACCGGCTCGACAATGGCGGCGTGGAGAGCGTGCTCGCTGGCCGGCTGGACACCGACCGCGCGGCGGTCGCCGGCATGTCGGCCGGCGCAGGCGGCGCCTTCCAGGCGGCTCGCGCCGATGATCGGTTCTCAGCAGTGATTGCCCTGGACGGCTTTCCCTATGACGCCGATCCCGGGCCATATGACCAGCCTGTGCTGGCGCTGACCAGTCAGGTCGGGCTGGACAACAATCCCAGGTATCCCCCGGCACTGAAGCGAATGCTTGAGCTCAGCACATCGACCGGCTATATGCTCGTCATCCCCGGCACCGCTCACCCGACCTTCACGGACGCGCCCCTATGGTGGCCGCCGGCGCCGTCGCTGATCGGCTCCCTCGGTCGCACAGAAGGCCACCGCATCATTGCCGAGGTGACGATCGGGTTCCTCAACGCCGAGCTGCGCGGCCAACCGGCGGACCTTCCCGGACTCTTCTCCGAGTATGGCGAACTTACGGTCTACGGCGCCGACGAATAGCGGTGCAATGCGTACCGCCGTTCGCCGCAGGCCGTCGCTCCCCCGGCTACGAGGCGCCCCAGTCGCTGTGCTTGTACTTCTTTGCCCAGTCCACGCCCTGCCAGGTCTGGATGGCCTTCGGGCGTACGAAGAAGAGCCAGCGCGGTTCGC
>JALYWD010000156.1 GCA_030852885.1 Chloroflexota bacterium
AACTGGCTCCTTCTTGCCTACTTGCCTACTGCATACGGGGATCGAGCGCATCGCGCAGTCCATCGCCAAAGAGGTTGAAGGCGAGCACCGTGATCAGGATGGCCAGCCCGGGAAAGAACCCGAGCCACGGGGCATCACGCAGGTATTCGCGGCCGGAACTCAGCATCACACCCCAGTCGGCATCCGGGGGCTGGGTGCCCAAGCCGATGAAGCTCAGGCCCGCGGCGTAGATGATGGCCTGGCCGATGGAGAGGGTGGCCAGCACGATGATCGGCGCCCAGGCGTTGGCCAGCACGTGCCGCACGATAATCTGCGGATTGGGTTGCCCCATCGCGCGCGCCGCCTCGACATACTCCTTCTCCTTGATGGAGAGCACCGAGCCGCGCACGATTCGCGCGAAGGCCGGGATGTAGACGATGGCAACGGCAATGACCACGTTGTTGATGCCGGGGCCCAGGACGGCCATGATGCCGATGGCCAGCAACAGCCAGGGGAAGGCGAGCAGGATATCGATCAGGCGCATGATTACCTGATCCAGGCCCTTCCCGTAGTACCCGGCGGCCAGGCCCAGCGTGATACCGATGGCCATGGCCGCGATGACCGGGACGATGCCCACGTATAAGGCGATGCGCGTGCCGACAAGAATGCGGCTCAGCACGTCCCGGCCAAACTCGTCGGTCCCCAGCCAGTGCTCGGAACTGGGCGGCTCGAGCTTGATGCGGAACGACTGGTCGTTCGGATCGTACGGGGTGATCCATGGCGCAACGATGGCGATGATGACCAGCGCCACGATGATGAGCAGCCCTGCCACGGCCGCATAGTCGCGGCGCAGACGGCGGGCCGCATCATGCCAGAGGCCGGCGGAGGCGCGAGGAACGCTCGCAAGTTGCGACTCGGGCTGGGGATCAGGAGGCGCCGGAGCGCCAACGCCGGCGGTAGGCCGGGCTGTTTGGACTTCAATCGCCATGGGTGCTCATCCGGCTTCGCCTAGGCATAGTGCACGCGCGGATCAATGGCAGCGTAGGCGATATCCACCAGCAGGTTGATAAAGACGAAGACCACCGCCACAACCAGGACAGTGCCCTGGATAGCGGGGTAGTCCCGCGCGCCGATAGCCGTCACCACATACCGGCCCAGTCCCGGGCGGCCGAAAACTGTTTCAGTGAGGAACGCGCCCGAGAGGAGGCCGCCGAACTGGAGGCCGATCGCGGTCACAATCGGGATCAGGGCGTTCTTCAGCGCGTGGCGCACCACGATGCGCTGTTCCTTCAGGCCCTTCGCCCGCGCGGTGCGCAGGTAATCCTGGCCCAGCACCTCCAACATGGAGGAGCGGGTCATGCGCGCGATGATGGCCATGGGAATGGTGGACAGCACAAAGGCTGGCAGCAGGAGATGGTGCAGGCTGGACCAGAATGCGGGTCCATTGCGGGTCAGGATGCTGTCGAGCACATACGCATCGGTGATGCGGTCCAGCTTGACCCCGGTGCCAATAATGCCGCCAATGGGGAAGAGACCCAGCCGGAAGCTGAGGATATAGATCAGGACGATGCCGCTCCAGAACACGGGCGTGCTGATGCCCACCAGCGCGACGAGCATGGTGCCGTAATCGAGCGGTTTGGCGCGGTGCGTGGCGGCGATTACCCCGGCCGGGATGCCGATCAGCAGCGCAATGCAGAGGGCGGCCACGCTGAGCTCCATAGTGGCGCCAAAGAACTGCCGCACCTCGTTGGCGATCGGCTGATGGGTACGCAGGGACGCGCCGAAATCGAGCGTGAACGCCGATTTCAGGAAGTAGGCGTATTGTACGGGCAGCGGCCGGTTCAGCCCGAATTCTTCGCGGACGCGCTCGACCTGTTCCACGCTCGCTTTTTCACCCGCAAGCGCCAGCGCCGGGTCGCCCGGGATCATCTGGAGCAGGATGAACACGGCCGTCATGATCCCGAGCAGAACCGGGAGGGCCAGGAGAATGCGCCGGATAATGAAACGCGTCATAGACCCTGGGTTGAAGCATCAGGGCAGGGGAGAGTTCCCCTGCCCTGATCTTCGTTACGCCTTACCGACGGCCGAGAAGTAGTAGATGTACGTCGGCTGGAGCTGGAAGTCCGTGATGTTTGCGCGCGTCACGACCTGGTGCTTCTGGTAGCCCAGGAAGACCCACGGCGCCTCATCGACGATGAGCTGCTCTGCCTGGTGGTAAATCTCCGTGCGCTCGGCCTGGTCCGAAACGACCTGGGCCTTGGCCAGCAGATCGTTCACTTCCTTGTTGTCAAAGAAGGATGAGTTGCCAGCGCCGGCGCTGTCGCCAGCCAGCAGCGAGTACAGAAAGTTGTCCGGGTCGCCATTGTCACCCTGCCAGCCGGAGAGCGATATCTGGAACAAGCCGGCACGCCGGTCCGCGCGGTACTGCGTCCACTCGGCGGTCTGAATCTCGGCCTGGACGCCTACCTCGCCCCAGTATTCCTGGAGGGCGGTGGCGAGGCGATCGCCAACCGGGTTGTAGCCGCGCGGGATCGTGTACGACATGAACGTGAATGTGAGCGGGTTGCTCTCGTCGTAGCCGGCGGCGGCCAGCAATTCCCTGGCCTTGTCTGGATCGTAGGGATAGGACTTGAGGTCCGGGTTGAAGGCCCAGTCCACCGGTGGCAGCACGCCGCCCGCCGCGACCATGTTGCCGTTGTAGAGGCCTTCGGAGAGTTCTTCCTTGTTCACCGCGTAGTTGAGCGCCTGGCGCACTTCCTTCGTGGTGAACGGCTCCTTGGTGACGTTCATCTCGGCGCAGTTTGTGTTCAGTCCCGCGTCTTCCACGATCAGCAGATCGGGGTTGGTGCGCGCCTTCTCCACATCTTCCGGAGAGAGCGCCCAGGCGATATCCAGTTCGCCCGTTTCCACCTGCTGCAATCGGGTGGATCCCTCGGGAATTACCTTGATGATCAACTGTTGCACCTGCGGCGCGCCACCCCAGTAATCCGGGTTGGCTGCCAGCGTCATCTGGCTGTCGCGTGTCCAGTCGCTGGCTTGCTCCAGCTTGAACGCACCGGTGCCAGATGGGTTGACCGCGACGTAGTCCAGGCCCTGCTCAATGGCCTTCGGGCTGGGGATGCCGGCGATGGGGATCGCCAGGTTGGCCAGCAGTGGCGAGTACGGCGCGGGCAGGGTCATCTTGACCGTGAAGTCGTCGACCTTCTCGGTCTTGTCGATCCAGTTGGCGATGAAGTCCGCCATGTAGACCATGCGCGTGGCGTCGTACTGGGAGCCCTCGGCGCCCTCCTTGATGGAGTTGAACCAGGTCACCACTGCGTCGGCGTTGAAATCGGTCCCGTCATGGAACTTCACGCCCTGGCGCAGCTTGTACGTGTACTCCTTGCCGTCCTCGGAGATCTCCCAGGACTCGGCCAACCCGGGCCGGAGCGTGGTCGCGCCGAGTTCGTAGAGGACCAGGCAGTCGTAGACGTTCGCGGCGGCGATGTAGCCCTCTTGCGTGTCCGTGGTGCGCGGGTCAAGCTCGTCAACATCGGTGCCAACACCGAAGATGATGGCGCTGGTGTCCTGGCGGGCGAGGGCGCCCTGCGGAGCGCGAGCGGCGCTCAGGCCACCCAGCGCGGCCACCCCCGCGGCAGCGCCGGTGAGCTTCAGCAAGTCGCGCCGGACGAGCCGAGCATTGGTCAGGTCAGCGTGGGACACGGCAGAATCCTCCCTTGGAGAGAACACCAGCGCGCCTCTTTGCGCCAGGCTGGTGAACGGCAAGTTTGTGCATTCCTTCAAGGGTGCGCTGGTTTTTGCCTGAAGTCAAGCGGTAAAGCGAGCTTCCGTGCCCTCTCAGGGCTGGCTACCGTCGTCAATCCACTGGCGCAGGGTCGCAAGTTGCTCCGGGCTCCACTCACGGTCGCAGGGCATGGAGCCGTCTTCGATGCGCTGGTAGATCAGTTCCGCATTCTCCTTGACGTCATCATATTTCCAGAGGTCAAAGACAAAGTCCATGGCATCGCGGTCCTCCTCAAGGAAGAGCGGTTTGATGTCTGTTTCGAAGCTCATGCGCGTCCCTCAGTTGGCTGGCATCACCCAGAGTCTGGCAGCGCAGTGTAGCAATCGCGGTTCAGGGTGCGGCGTTCCCCGGCGCTCCGGCAGGGACCGGTAGCCGCGCAAAATACTCCTGGTGCTCGCGGGAGACGCGGCAGGCGTGCTCGACATCGCCACTGGCGATGGCGTCCACGATAGGCTGGTGGCTAACGGCCACGGCCATGAGGTCGATGCCCGGCGCCATCATGGTGATGGTGGTGCGCGTTTCAATGTGCAACCCCTGCCAGACACTGAGCAGCAGCAGGTTGTCGCTGGCCTCGATGATGGCGCGGTGGAAGTGGTAGCTGTGGGCGATCAGAGCATCGATGTCACCATTGAGCGCGGCCCGCCGCATGGCATCGACCTCGACCTGGAGCACGCTGACATCGTCACGCAGGCGTGGCGTGGCGAGGCGGGTGGCCAGCTCCTCCAGGCCGCCGCGCACGGCGTAGATCTCGCGCAGGCCGCGCTTCCAGATATCCCCGACCACCGCGCCACGATGCGGCTGGCTGGTGATGAAGCCGATGGCCTCAAGCTCTCGCAGCGCCTCCCGCACGGGCGCCTGGCTGGTGCCGAGGTCCCGGGCGATCTTCATCTCCACCAGGCGCTCTCCCGGAGCGTAAATGCCGCGCAGGATGTCGCGCAGCACGGCATCGCGCACCTGTTCGCGGAGAGACATGCGTTGCAGGCGAGGGGGCGACGGCCTGCGGGCCTCAGGGGGTGAAGGAGATGAGGAACCAGGTACGGGTGCGTTCATCTCATGAGCGTAGTGGGTTCTCCGGTTTCCCATCATCCCTCTCAGTCTTGTCCGCTCTGCCACCTGGCGCGAGATGAAGCAAACGCGGCGGAAGCGCGAAGTGGGCCGTTCCTGCTCTACTCACCCGCTCACTAGTTGACAGCACCCCTGTGTGAGTGATTATCTTCGATTATCGATAATAGACCGCTTCGTCTGACCAATGGAGGTCTGCCTGCAATGTTGCAGCGCGTATCTGTACCGACCGATATCGGAGACGCCGTCTCCCTGTTGCAACCAGATGCGGCGTTCCTGGCCGGGGGCACCCTGCTCATGCCGGTCGTGAACACCGAGGTTGCTCCCTGGGAGGCTCTCGTCAGCGCCCGCCGGCTTGGCCTCGATGGGATCGAGGTTGCGGGGAACTCTGCGCGCATTGGCGCGACGACGACGTTGACGGCGCTCGGCCGCGATGAGCGGTTGGCGTTTCTGCGGCCAGTGGTCGAGTCGATCGCCTCGCCGCTGATTCGCAACCTGGCCACGGTGGGCGGCAACCTCTTCGCGCCGCAGCCATACGGTGACCTGGCGGTGGCGCTGCTGGCACTGGATGCTGAGGTGGTCATCACCGGGCCGGATGGTGAACGCCGCGCAGGGGTAGGGCAGGTGCTCTCCGCTGGCGTGGGGCCGGGCGATATCGTGACCCAGGTCTCGTTTGCCATCCCGGAGCTGGAGACCTTCTTCTACACGAAGGCGATGCGGCGCAAGCAGAACTCCGCCTCAATCGTCACCGTGGCAGCCGTGATCGAGCAAGCGGCGGGCAAGGTTGCTGGCGCGCGGGTTGCGCTCGGCGGCGCTGGTCCGCGTCCCATCCGCTCGCCGCATGTTGAAGAGGCGCTGGTGGGTAAGCCGCTGCACGCGGAGTCCGTTGCGGCGGCGAGTGAGCTGGCCCTGATGGACGCCGCGCCGTTCACCGACGCCTACGCCACCGCCTGGTACCGGGCGCGGGTGCTGCCGGTCCATATCCGCCGCGCCATTCTCGGCGCGTAGCTGTCAGTATTGCCATTGCCTGCAGTGAAGGAGGCGCCATGCCCTCGACGATCGTGACCCTGATGGTCAACGGCCAGGAAGCGGAGTTCCTGGCGAAACCGGGAACAACCCTGCTCTCGGCCCTGCGCGATTCGCTGGGATTGCTCGCTGCCAAACGCGGCTGCGCCCAGGGGACGTGCGGCTCCTGCGCCGTGATCGTGGATGGCCAGGAGGTGCCCGCCTGTCTCGTCCCGGTCGAGACCATTGCCGGCGCTGAGGTGCGCACGCTGGAAGGGCTGGCCAACGGCAACGAACTGAGCCCGTTGCAAACGGCCTTCATCGAGGGCTTTGCGACCCAGTGCGGTTTCTGCACCTCCGGCATGCTGATGGCCGCGACGGCGCTCCTGGAGGCGAACCCTGCTCCCGCGCGCGACGACGTGGTGCGCGCCATCTCCGGTCACGTCTGCCGCTGCACCGGGTATGAGGCGATCATCGACGCCGTGCTGGTGGCGGCGGAGGTGGAGCGGGGTGCTGGGCACGTGACCCTGCCGCCGGAGGCTAAAGACCTCCGGCTAGACCTTGCGAAAGCCCCGTAAACGGGGCTGAAACTGGCACCGGACGATCTGCATGTACAGATCGCTTGAAAATTTCAGGGCCCTTCAGGGTCCTTTCGTTGGGGTAGCTGGAGGTCTTTAGCCTCCGGCGGCAGAACCGGGCCATCCCAGTCCCCAACGCCAGGGCGACCTGTCACTCACAATGAAAGGCCGGGCATGAGTACACGCTTCGCTGAAATCGACACCGACTTCTTTGCCGTTGAACGAGAATCGGATTTCCACGTCATCGGTACCGCCGCACCGCGGTCCGACGCGCGGGGCCATGTGACGGGCCAGACGCGCTACTTCGAGGATGTGGCGTATCCGGGGATGCTACACCTCAAGATGCACCGCTCGGATCGGCACCATGCCCTCATCACGGACGTCGATACCTCAGAGGCCGAGGCGACGCCGGGCGTGAAGCGGGTCCTGACCTACCGGGACGTGCCGAACAACTGGTACACCATCCTGCG
>JALYWD010000172.1 GCA_030852885.1 Chloroflexota bacterium
TTCATGTACTTCTACCGGCAGGACATCTATGACGAGCTTGGTCTCAAGCCTGCCACGACGATGGAGGAGTACCTCTCTCACGCCAAGGCAATCAATGAGGCGATGAGCGCCGAAGGGACCTACGGCACGGTCGGCCAGATGAAGTCAGGGCACTACGCCCTTGAATGCGACATGACCGCCTATGTCTGGTCGCACGGTGGCTCGGTCTTTACCGCCGATGGGGTCTGCTCGCTCAACGATGAGCAGGCTATCACTGGCGTCGACTACATGCGGGAGCTCCAGACGTACATGCCGGCCGCAGTGACGACCTATGACTGGGGCGGACAAGCCACGGCCATCCAGCAGGGGCAGGGCGGCCAGGTGATGACCTGGGGAGAGGATTTCCCCGGCTGGGACGACCCTGCCAACTCCAAGGTCTCGGGACTGATGCAGCCGGCCCCATTGCCTGCCAACACGGCGCAGCGCGCGGCGGAAGAAGCGGGCTTCGAAGAGGTCCCGGATCTGGGACACCAGGGCGGTAGTACCTATTGCCTGTCGAAATACTCCAAGGTCGCTGACCCGGCGTGGGTCTTCCTGCAGTGGGCAACCTGCTCGAACACGCAGACGCTCGCGTCGGTGATCGGCGGTGGCGCCAGCCCGATGCGGCAGTCGACCTTCGACGACCCGCGCGTCACGGCGGAAGAGGAAGTCGGAGCGGGCACAACCCGTCACTTCCCGCAAATGCTCGAGGTGATCAAGAACCGTATGGGCACGGAACCGCATCTGCCGCAGTGGCCGTTGATCGCCACCGACATCATCGCGGTCGAACTCGGCAAGCTCACGACTGGCGGCTACGGGTCGACCCAGGAGGGAATGGACCAGATCAAGCGGCTGGTCGACGAGGCCGCGGCTGGCTAGGCCTGCGTCCTTGCCGTAATCAGCCGCCGGGCCGAGGAGCAACACTCCTCGGCCCCGAATCGTGAACCCTTTCGCCGGTGAAGAACCGTTCAGGGAGTCATCGTGGCACGAGTCACCATCATGGGCGCGGGAGATATGGGCACGGCCCTGGTCATCCCCCTGGCGCACAATGGCCACGAGGTGCGGCTGTGGGGGACGGAGCGTGACGATGCGATCATCGCGGCGCTCCGCGCCGGGAAGGCCCATCCGCGTCTCGGGATTTCGATCCCAGGCGACGTTCAGACGTTCACGTCCGAAGAGCCGGCAGACGCGTTCCACGAGGTGGAGGTCGTCGTTGTCGCGATCACCTCAGATAGCGTGCGCAAGGTGTTGAGCCGGCTAGCTCCCGCGCCAGGCCTTCCCCGGGTCGTCGTCACCGTCGCAAAGGGCTTTGACGCGGGCCCAGACGGAAACGGTATCCACCTTCTCCCTGCCACCATTGCCGAGTTCACGAACGCGCCCGTCGTCGCTGTGGGAGGGCCGTCCAAGGCAAACGAGGTCGCACGGAGCCTGCCCACGGCGGTCATCTTTGGCAGCATTGATGCGGAGGCGGTTACGTTCGCCCGCGAGGTCTTCGCTACGCCCCGGTACCGCATCGAGCCGACCGGTGACATCACCGGGCTGGAAGTGGCCGCGGCCATGAAGAATGCCTACGCCATTGCGCTTGGTGTGGCAGACGGTCTGGAGCAGCGGACCGGGCTGCCACACCACAATCTCCGCGCAGCCCTTTTCCCACGGGCCGTCACCGAGATGGGTGCGCTCGCGCGCGCGCTCGGGGGGCAAGCCGAGACGGTGTTCGGGTTAGCCGGGGCCGGCGACCTGCAGGTGACGATCACGTCGGGGAGGAACCGCCTCCTGGGAGAACGTATCGGGCGTGGTGATGCTCCTCGTGCGGCGGTGCAGGCGCTCGCCAATGCCGGCACGACTGTGGAAGGCTACCTGGCCGCCGACTTCGGCTATCGCTCGTACCGTCGGGCAGTCGACGACGGCGCGCTGGCGGAAGGAAGTCTCCGGCTGCTCGACGCCCTGTGGCAGGTCCTCTATCGCGATGCTGAGCCAGCGACGACACTCTGGAGCGCTGTCTAAACAGGTCACCTATTGAGTTTGGACGACTGGAAACATCAAAGCTGAAGGCGCTCGACCCTGGTCATGGCATCCCGCCAATCGATCACGTGTTGGGTCACGTCCTCCAGCGTGGGATCGCACCGGTTGGGCACGGCCAGGCGCATGGTGTTGTGGATAATGGGGACCGTGCTCACGCCACGACCTCTCGGGCAGCATCGTCAGTGGAGGTGTCCTCATGTTCCCCTTCCGTCTCTACGCCGCCACCGGTGACGCCGTTGCCCAGTTAGATAGTCACAACGGCGAGACCGTCGTTGCCTCGCTGAACCTTGAAGGGCGCGGCGTGATGTGCGTCGCCGTGGATCCGCACGATCCCCGGCGCATCTTCGCCGGCACCTTTGACCGTGGGGTCTACCGCAGCCTGGACGGCGGCGATTCCTGGGAATCGGTGGGCTCCGGCATGGCCGATGCCCGCGTGCTCTCCATCGCCATCTCCCCCGGCGAGCGGGAGGATGGCCGCTCCGTGGTCTACGCCGGCACGGAGCCGAGCATGATTTACCGCTCCACGGACGATGGCGCAACCTGGCAGCCGTCACCCGCCCTGACCACGCTGCCGAGCGCGCCGACGTGGTCCTTTCCACCCCGGCCCCACACCAGCCATGTGCGCTGGATCGCGCTGCACCCCACGGACCCGCACACCATTTACGTGGGCATCGAGCTGGGCGGGGTGATGACGACGCGCGATGGCGGCCTCACCTGGGAGGATCGCAAACCCGGCTCCCAGCACGATGCCCACGCGCTCGCCACCCACCCCCTGGCGCCGGAGCGCGTCTACGAGGCGGCCGGGGGCGGGGTCGCGC
>JALYWD010000209.1 GCA_030852885.1 Chloroflexota bacterium
GGCGTGCACAACTTCCTGACGCGCGAGGGAACGCCACCGGCAGACCTGCTCGCGCTGGGCCGCGCGGAAGTTACGGGATACGGCGGCGAAGTGACCTCCGGGCAGGTCACACGGGTGCACCGGGATACGGATGGCAAGGGGTTTGACGTGCTCCTGGCCGACGGCCGTGAGGTCCACGCCCGGCGCCTCCTGGTCACGACCGGCGCCACAGACGAACTGCCAGCCATTCCCGGCCTGGCCGAGCGCTGGGGACACGATGTCTTGCACTGCCCCTTCTGCCACGGCTGGGAAGCCCGGGACCGCGCTATTGGCATCCTGGGCACGGGGCCAATGGCCATGCACGCCACCCTGCTCTGGCGGCAGATCAGCCCGGACGTGACGCTCTTCCTGCACACCGCCCCCGCGCTCACCCCGGAGCAGGCCGAGCAACTCGCGGCCATGGGCGTGCGCGTCGTGGAGGGCGAGGTGGCGGACCTGGTCATCGCGGACGACCACCTGGCCGGCGTCCGCATGCGCAATGGTGAGGTCATTCCGCGCGATACCCTTGTCGCCGCATCCGTGGTCCACGCGCACGCCGATCTCCTCGCTGGGCTCGGTCTCCAGCCCGAGCCGCTGGAGATGGGGGGCCAGGTCCTCGCCACGCGCGTTACACCCGGCCCGGTGGGCAGCACCGAGATCCCTGGTGTCTGGGTGGCCGGCAACGTGGCGGACCCGATGGGCCAAGTCATCACCGCGGCAGCCGACGGCATGCGCGCGGGCGCGGCCATCAACATGGACCTGATCACGGAGGATACCGCCCAGGCCGTCGCCGCCTACCGGGCGGCATCCTCAACCCTGGCGGTCGCGGGGGCCGGCTGACATGGTGAAGGGCACACCGGCAAGCTGCTGCACGTCGGCCCCGAGGTCCGCCAGGGTAACGCTGGCAAGGTGACGATCCAGCACGCGATTGGCCTCGGCCACGGCGTCATCGAGCGCGCCGTGCACCACGCGCTGCACGAGGCAGCCGTCCTGCCCAGCCGCGTCCTCTGTACTGGTACTGACATCCACCACGCGCTCGTTCAGCGCGCGCTGGACCTGCTCCAGCGTGATCTCGGCGGCGGGGCGACCCAGTTGCCAGCCCCCGCCGCGCCCCTTGCGTGACGTCACGATGCCCGCTTCGCGCAGCCCGGCGAAGGTCTGCCGCACGACCACCGGGTGTGTGCCGGAACACTCCGCCATCTCCCCGGAGGTCATGCTGACTCCCGGCCGCTGCGCCAGGTGGAGCAGCGCGTGCAGCGCAAAGGAGAGGCGTGTGTCCCGTTTCATCGCTCAGATCCCCGGACCGGCGCCGCCGGCCAACTCGGCCAGGCCCCACAGGTCCCGCCACATGTAGTCAGGCTCCATCTGGCCCGGAGCAGTCTCCACCTTGCGGTTCACCCAGGCGGTTCGCATCCCCATCTGCTGGGCGGGGCCAATGTCGTACTTGTAGCCAAAGGCCACGTGCAGGATCTGGTCTGACGCTACCCCAACGCGATCCAGCAGGCGCTCGAAGTTGTTGCGCGATGGCTTGTAGGAGCCGCACTGCTCGGCGGTCACCACGTCCGCGAACGGTACACCCATGTGGTGAAGACTGTGGGCAATGATGTCATCGTCCGTGTTGGAGAGGATCACCAGGTCCCATCCCTGCTGCCGCACCTGTTCCAGTGCGGGCCGCGTGTCCGGGAAGGGCTGCCAGGAGCGCATCGAGCGCACCAGGTCCGCGCCGTACTCCTCGCGCCAGGGGTAGCCCCGCTCTTCCATCCAGGCACGCAGGCTGCGGGCCAGCACCTCCTTGTAGGTCAGGTACTCACCCTGGATGATGCCAAACTGCATGGCCTCCCACCGCTCGCGCAGGGCGTGGCCATTCTCCCCCGGCTCTGGCTCGTGGCGCAGCGCCATGTCGTACAGGAAGTTGGCCAGCCCACCTTCCCAATCGATGAGCGTGCCGAAACAGTCAAACGTGGCGACCCGAATCCGCGATGCGTTCACGAACATCCCTCCAGGCGTGACAAGCGTATCTGGCCCGTCACGATACGTGCCGGCTGGATGCCGTGTCTTGCCCGATCCTGCTGCACACATGCCCGAAGCTGCTCATGCCGCCTGCCAGCACGCCTCCCGGTAACGGCCCGGCGCACACCCGAAATGGCGCGTGAACAGGCGCGTCAGGTGGCTCTGGCTCGTGAACCCCACCGCATGCGCGATGGCCAATACCGTCTCGTCGGTCTCGCGCAGGCGCTGTGCCGCCGCTTCGAGCCGCAGCCGATGGACGCGGTTCACCAGCGTCGAGCCAGTCTCCGCGCGGAAGACGCGGTGCAGATGCGAAGGGCTGACTCCCACCGCCGCCGCGACCTCGGCCGCAGTCAACGGCTCCCGGAAGTGCTCCCGCAGGTAGCACTCCGCGGCGGCGGCCACCTGCCGGTGCGCCGCTGCCGTGCCGCGCACTTCGTCCGAAATCCTGGTCACGGAGAGGGCGGCCACGAGGTAACGTAGCAACGCATCGGCGACCAGCGGATCGCTGAGTCCGCCCGAGCGCGCTTCCGCCTGCAGGGTCGTCGTCAGGCTGATCAGCCGGGCATCCTGCGCCCGGAACGTGCGCTCAGGCCGCAGCGCCAGCCGGGACTCCAGGTGGTCCACCGCAAAATTCGCAACCACGATGCAGTTCGGGCTGAGGGCGTGGTAGCGATGCTCCACACCCGGTGGGATGACCGCCACTCGCCCGCCACCGACCCAACCGCGCTCGCCCGGGCAGGCCAGGGCGATTCGCCCTGCGGCCGGGAGCAGCACCTGGCAGTACGGATGGTGATGCGAGCGCGGCTCCCCATCGTAGGAGCGCTCATCGACCTGCAAGACCTGGTTCAGCACACAAAAGCTCCTGCTCGCATCCCTGAGTTTCCTGCGCCGCAAGCGTTGACGCATGACTGACGCGGCCGGGAATCAGGACTTTCGGCGTATGCTACGCCGCCGGAGGAACGGGCGATGATAGGTGTGCGTTGGGGAAGACGTCACACCATGGGCGTAGTCCCTCCGGGGCCGAGAAGAGGACGGGTCATCTTCATGCGGAATTCAGCCAATCCGATCCAGCGCCTGCTGGGCCTGATCGTCACCTTTGCGCTCCTGTGCGCGGCGATTCCGGCGCTCCAGGCCGCCGCGACACCAGCGCGAAGCACGACCGCGCCGCGCCAGATCTCGCTCATGCAGCAGGACGCCACGGATGCCACCGCCGGCTCTGTCGGGCAGGACGGCACCGTCAACGGGCAGCCGCGTGAGACGAGCGATGCGCCAGCGGACACAGCAAATCCCGCCGCTCCTGGGCAGGTCATGCTGCCGCCCAGCGTGCCCGGCAATGCCAATCCGGCGCTTGCCAACGGCATTGCCAGCACCGACGAAGTGACGTTCAGCGCCATCGCGGACACGACCGTCTTCCTCTCCTCGCCGGGTTCCCCACAGACTGAGGAAAGCATCGCCTCCCTCGCCCTGGGCGGGCCGCAGGACGCCGTCGCGCTGATCAGCTTCTCCGTCGAGGGGCTGGGTGACGCGGTGGTGCTCGGCGCGCGTCTCTCCTTCCAGGGTGCGGGCATCGATGGCGGACCAGGCGGCAGCGTCGGCGTCATCTACGACTACGTGACGGTGGATGGCGCCACGGCGAACGACATCCCGTCCTACGAGAGCGCCCTCAATGTGCATGGGGCCCCGGCCTGGTTTGAGCGGGTGGAGCCCGCTGGCATCACCCAGGTGGACGTCACCGGCTCCATCTATGGTGACGGCAACCTGACCTTCGTCCTGCCCGGCCAGCCGGAGCAAACGGCCGCCATCTACTCGCTGGAAAGCGGCGCGCCCCCGCAGTTGATCCTGACCGTGGGCGTGCCGGCGTAGCGGAGAACGCCCTTCACCCCAACCCCCTTTCCCTGAGTATTTGCGCAGGGCGAGGGGTTTTTCGTTAGCAGCAATCAGTCACCTGAGCGTTGCCGGGAGAGAGCACATGCCAGGCCCCAATGACGCGTCAACGCAGGATGTCTCTCGCGTCACCTCCGGCGGGTTGCCTCCCGGCCGGCTGGAGGAATTGCGGCCTCGCCTGCAGGCTCTCCTCGCCGATTTCGCCCACCTCGCGGAGCTGGAAACCGTGGACCTGGAGCCACAACCCGTCTACGTCGTCGCGCAAATTGGTGACCAGCATGAGTGAACCCGGCAGCCTCACGCTCGCGGAAGCAGCGGACGCCATCCGCACCAGGACCCTGTCGCCGGTCGAACTGGTGAGCCAGCAACTCGCCGTCATCGAGGCGCGCAATCCGCTGCTCAACGCCTACGTGACGATCATGGCCGAGCAGGCCCTGGCTGACGCACGGCGGGCCGAAGCTGAAATCGCGGCTGGCGCCTACCGGGGGCCACTGCATGGCATCCCGCTCTCGCTCAAGGACCTGATCTACACCGCTGGCACGGCAACAACGGCGGGTTCTCCGATCCTGCGCGATTTCGTTCCGGCTCAGGATGCCACCGTCACCGCGCGCCTCAAGGAGGCCGGGGCGATCATCATCGCCAAGGCCAACATGTTGGAGTTCGCCTACGGTGAGGTCCATCCAGCGTTCGGCCCCGCCCGCAATCCGTGGAATCCTGGCTACGGCACCTCTGGCTCCAGCAGCGGCTCGGCCGCGGCGGTCGCTGCCGGCCTCGATTTTGGGTCGCTCGGCTCGGACACTGGCGGCTCGATCCGGTTGCCTGCCGCCTACTGCGGCATCGTCGGCCTGAAACCGACCTACGGTCTGGTCAGCCGTATGGGCGTCCTGCCGCTGGCCTGGACGCTCGATCACGTCGGGCCCATGACCCGCACCGTGCGCGACAACGCCATCCTTCTCCAGGCGATCGCCGGACACGACGCGGCGGACCCCGCATCAGCCTCGGCCCGCATCCCCGACTACCAACACCTGATCGGCCAACCAGCGGCCGGCATCAGGGTGGGCGTCGTGCAGGCGGCTACCGACGATGAGGTGCACCCGGACGTGCGCCGGGAGACGGACAACGCGGTGCGTGCCCTGCAAGATGCTGGCTACATCACCGTTCCCGTCTCATTGCCGCACCCCGTGCAGGCGCTCCGCGCCCTGTTGGCCCTGCTCTACGTCGAGGCCAGCACG
>JALYWD010000224.1 GCA_030852885.1 Chloroflexota bacterium
GTCCAGGACCGCATCCCGTTCACCCTTGGCGCGCACGGCCCACGCATGATGCGCATTGTGGCGCGCTACGCGGACCGCTGGAACTCGATCGGCACCGTGGAAGAGATGGCCGCGCGCAACACTTCGCTGGACGAGGCCTGCCTGGAAGTGGGGCGGCCACCATCTGAAGTGCTGCGCTCGCACCTCTACGTGAAGGGGATCCTGCCGCAGGAAGTGAACCCGTGGGAATCGCCGGAGGCGCTGCGCGACTTCGTTGGGCGCTTCTCCGAGATCGGTATCCGTGAGTTCATCCTGCAGCCGCCACCGGGCACCGAGCCAGCCCAGATCGAGCGGACCGCGGAGACGATTGCGGAGTTGCGCGCGGGCGGGGTGCGCTAGAGCGCCGGGCCAACGTCGAGTCGTCTCCAGCTTGTCGAGAGATCGCGTGCGTCGCGCGCATTCAGATCAGATGGGGTTCCTCACGCCGTGCGAGCAATCCCGGTTGCGAGATTGCGTGATTACCGCGAGGCGCGCCAGACCTGCCGCCGGAGGCTAAAGACCTCCGGCTATACCTGCCTGAAAGCCCCGTGAACGGGGCTAAAGCACGGGCTGGGTATGTCATTATCGAGTTGTGTCCGAATATGATTCGGTCGTCGTCGGGCTCATGTATGGGCCTTCCGTGGGGTGTAGCCGGGAGTCTTTAGCTCCCGGCGGGCCTGACGGGGCGTCCTTCATGGCATCTGCGCGTAACAACGCCCATTCACACCAGGCGTTCTCTAACCTCGTCAACTCCGGCACGATGTTTGCACCTGGCCCCAATATCGGGCTGTTCCCGGCGCAACCCCGGGCGATCGCCCGATGCCACGCAATGGCCTCCCGTAGGATGATTATCATCACGCGGGATGGCCGCGCCCTCTATCGGCAACAGGAGTGATGTGACATGGCAAAGACGGCGGCGCAGCTTGTAGCGGAAGCCAAGGCCTCGATCGAGAACCTGACGGCAGAGCAGGTGGCGCAGGAGATCGCCGGCGGCGATGTGCTGGTGGTGGATATCCGTGAGCCAGAGGAGCGCCGCACGAATGGCGTAATCGCCGGGTCCGTCTCGGCCCCGCGCGGCATGCTGGAGTTCTACGCGGACCCCACCAGCGCCTACCACAAGGACGGGTTCGACCCAGACCGGCGGGTGATCCTGCACTGTGCGTCTGGCGGGCGCTCGGCCCTGGCCGTGAAGACGCTGCAGGAGTTGGGCTACTCGAACATCGCTCACCTGGACAAAGGGTTCAACGGCTGGAAAGAGCAGGGGCAGCCGGTCGAGGATGGACAGTAGCTCCAGAACAAGCATTGCAACAGCAATCCCCGGCCCGGCAATATGCCGGGCCGGGGTTGTTTGCGGGGAGGGTCCTAACGGTCGCGGTCTGCAGGCGGCTCGGTCGGCCGGCCGTGACGGCGCAGGTGCTCTCGCATTTGCGCCGCCTTGCGCTGGTGGTTGTCGATAGGCGCGCTGGCCGGCATGTCGGCGTAGAGCCGGCTTTCGTTGAGCTCAAGATCGACTTCCGCGGACTGCGGCGCAGCCCGGAGGTAGGCAACCGACTGTTCCATGCGGGTGCGGGATTCCAGGTAGCGCCCGGCGCGGTCCAACTCCAGGCCCGCGCGCCGCTCGGCAGCGGCCCGCTGCAGGGCCGCGCGCTCGGCAACCAGGGTGTCTGGCCGGGTTTCCGCCACCTCCTGGGCCGTGGCGCGCTCCAGCGGAGACGGGCTGATGTCCCAGCGGTGACGGTAGTCGTTGCTGGGGTCAGTCCAGTGGCACGACGCCCGGAGCGGCAGGATCTCACCCGGCACGCCGGGCTCACCCTTGAGGGTGAACACGAGGTCGATCACGTCTCCCGCGGGCACATCGCCGACGGAGACCTTGAGCGTCTTGCCGGCGCGCTCCACCGGGAAGGCCGAGACAAGTTCCCCGCGTACCCCGTGCGGCAGCGTGAGCTGGAGCGTGGTGGTGGTGCTGGCGATCCGCAGCATCTCCTGTAGCTCCTGGGCAAAGAAGTTCCGCAGCACCTGGGCGTTCTCGGCGTAGACGAAGTTGCCGCCGCCGGCTTCCGCCATGGCGAAGAGCAGCCCCTCATCGAAGCCGAGCCCCACGCCCACCGTCGTGGTCACGATGCCGCGCTTGCGCAGCTGGCTGGCGTGTTTGGCAAGCTCCCGCGGATCAAGGATGCCCACGTTCGCCTGGCCGTCAGTCAGCAGGATTGCGCGCCGAATACGGGTGCGCCCCGTGTCGCCAGCGGGTGCGTTGGCGAGCTCCTGGCAGCCGGCAATCCAGCCGCCGGAGAGGAACGTGGAACCACCGGTATCCAGCGGGCGCAGGGTGCGCTGGAGCCGGTTGAGCGCCTCCGCGCTGGCGCCCGTCAGCGGCTGCACGACCTCGACCTCGTCGTCGTAGATCACCAGCGCCACGCGGTCCGTGGGGCGCAGGCGCTCCAGGGCCAGGGCCACGCCTTCCTTGGCCAGCGCCAGTTTGCCGCCGCCCATCGAGCCAGAGCGATCGAGCACGAACGCCACATCCACGGGCGCGGCCAGGCGAGCATTGGGATCGGGCGCGGCCCTCAGCCGGATCAGGAGCGTCGTTTCTCCGCCACCTGCCGGCAGCAGCGGCTTCAGCCAGTGCGTGGTGATCGTGAACTTGCTGGCGGCGTCAGACGATGGCGTGTGCGACATGGGACCTCCTTGCGATGATGGTGACGCAATGCTGGCGAAAGAAATGCGGTTGCGACGTGCAGTTGACGGTGTCCCGGGACTCTACATGTACTGACTCAAACAAAAACCTTGCGCGCCCAGCGGATCAGCCAATCGATCCGCTCGCGGTGGCGGGTGTAGGCGCGCTCCGAGATCACGAGTTCGGCATCCTCCCCGAGCGGAATCCTCCGCCACAGGGAGCCCGCGGCGAGATCCGGCACGAGATCGGCTTCACTCAGCACCTCATCGTGCAGAGGCGACGCCGGGTGCGGCGCAGCGGGGAAGGAGATCGCCGGAGGTGCGGCCAGCGGCTCGCGGAGGGGCAGCGGCTCCGTCCGGTACCTGGCCCGTTGCTCCAGCACGGCCAGGTAGTCTCGCGCCGGGGCCATGGCCGCGTCCGCATGAGACGGAGCTTCTTCCGGCGCGAAATCCAGATCCAGCAGCGCGCGCTCGACCTCGGCATCGCTGAGGCCCGCCAGGCGCCGCCGGATCTCCTTCAGCGGCCAGTAGGCGGCTTTCAGGCGCTGAATCAGGCGCAGCCGGGCCAGATGCCCCGCCGTGTAGACGCTGGACGGCCCGGCGCCCTCCGGTGGCGGCAACAGCCCTTCCGCGATGTAGTACCGCACCGTCCGGGTCGAGACGTCCGCGGCCTCTGTCAGTTCCGCCAACGTCATGTGCTGGCTCGGCGATGTCATGATCTCCTTCTTCCTCGGGCCTGATGGGTGAATTGTGACAGTATGACGTACCACTGTCAAGTAGTACGATTACGCGAGCACTTCGAACGATCTTGAGCAAGGCGGGAAGGCGGATCCGGACGATGGAGAACGGGACGGAGGCGCGCGGCGCAGGGCGCGCCCGGCAGGCGGGTTTGCCGCTGGCCGGGGTGAAGGTAGTGGATCTGACCCGGGTGATGGTGGGGCCCTTCTCAACCATGATGCTGGGGGACCTGGGCGCGGAGGTGACCAAGATCGAGATCCCGGGGCGCGGCGATGACACCCGTGCCTGGGGGCCACCCTTTGTGGAGGGAGAATCGGTCTACTTCCTCTCCGTCAACCGCAACAAGCGGTCGATCGCCCTCAACCTGAAACTGCCTGAGGCGCAGGAGGCGCTCTGGCGGCTGATCGAGGACGCGGACGTGCTGGTGGAGAACTTCTCGCCCGGCACCATCGGCCGTCTGGGGTTCGGCTACGAGGCGGTCAAGGCCCGTGTGCCGCGCATCGTCTACGCGTCTATCTCGGGGTTTGGGCAATCCGGGCCCGATTTCGAGCGCACCGCCTATGACCTGATCGTGCAGGGCACCAGCGGCATGATGAGCATTACCGGGCATCAAGGCGGCCCGCCCACGCGCCTCGGGGTGCCGATTGCCGACATCGGCGGCGGCATGTTCGCGGCCTACGCCATCGTGGCCGCGCTCTTTGACCGGGAGCGTTCCGGCGAGGGGAGCTACGTCGATGTCTCGATGCTGGGCGGGCAGGTGGCGCTGCTGACCTACCAGGCCGGCGCCTACCTCTCCATGAATACCACGCCAGGTCAGCTTGGCAACGCGCACCCCATGATCGCGCCGTACGACACCTTCCGCACCGCTGATGGCTACGTGAACATCGCGGTCGGCAACGATTCCCTCTGGCAGCGCTTCTGTGCGGCCCTCAATCTGGACACGTGCGTGGCAGACCCACGGTTCCAGTCGAATGCCGGCCGCTCCACGAACCGGGGCGCTCTCTACGCCGCGATTGAGCCAGCGCTGGCGGCATTGACGACGGACGAGGTGGTGGCGCGGCTGGACGCGGCGGGCGTGCCCTCCGGGCCCATCCGGACCGTGGCGCAGGCGATGGATGATGCGCAGACGCAGGCGCAGGACCTGGTGATGGATGTGGATCACTCCACCATCGGCCCGATGCGGGTCGCTGGTGCTCCCTACCACTTCAACGGCGAGGCGATCCGCGCCCGCTACGCGCCGCCGCTCCTGGGGCAGCAGTCAGCGGACATCCTGCGCGAGGTCGGCTACGACGACGAGACGATCACCGCCATGATCGATGCTGGGGCTGTGCAGATGCGCGAGGCAGGGAAGTGAGTCATGCA
>JALYWD010000245.1 GCA_030852885.1 Chloroflexota bacterium
CCAGCGGCATATCGTCAATCTGGAACTCCGGCGCGGCGTCGCGCATCTCGAAGGGGAGCGGGTTCGTCTCGTAGCCGCCCAACATCAGGCCGCCCCAGCAGGGGCGCACGTAGACATTGGCGTCGATAACGCGACAGATTGGCTGCGTGTTGCGGACGCCGGGAATCGGCTCGGTAATCATGAGCTGGTGGCGCATCGGCACCACCGGGATGCGCAGCCCCTGCTCGTCCGCCACCTGGCGCGTCCAGGCCCCGGCGCAGTCCACCACGATGGGCGCGGAAATGTCGCCCTTGCTGGTCTGCACACCCATGACGCGGCCCGAGGCATCGCGCAGCAGGCCGGTGACCGGCTGATGGGTGAGCACCTTCGCGCCCAGCGCGCGGGCGGCGGCGGTGAAAACTTGCGGAATCTGGCGCGGCTCCAGGAAGAGATCGCTCGGCGTGATCCACATCGCCCGCACGCCGTCCGTCTTCGCCCACGGCGCGCGCTCCGCCAGTTCGTCCGCATCGATAGGGCGGATATCGAGGCCCAGCGCCTTGCCGGCGCGGATTTCCCACTCGACCTGGGCCACGCCCGCGTCGTTGCGTGCCATCTTGACGCTGCCCGACTGATGAAGCTCCAGCGAGATATCGGTCTCCTCGGTGAACGCGACAAGCTGCTCGACGCTGCGCTTGGCAAGCAGGGTGGTTTCCCGCTCGCGCCGGATCTGTTGCGTCAGGCCAGCCGCACGCGGCGAGGTCTGCTCTCCCACCCCGAAGCGGTCAATGAGTACGACATCCTGCAGCCCTTGCTGTGCCAGGTGGTAGGCCAGGCTGGAGCCGAACGACCCGGCCCCGATGACGACGGCGTTTGCGGTAGTGACCATGGAATATTCCCTTCCTGGAGAACCCTCACCCCCAACCCCTTTCCCGGTGCGCGGGAGAGGGGGGAACGGGGAGCGGTCTGGGTGCGGAAAACTGGCGCACCCACGCGGATTCGAGAGCTACAACACCGTGCCGCGAGCCCCTCTCCCGCGCACCGGGAAAGGGGTTGGGGTGAGGGTTCTCAATAGCAATCAACCTGTTCCTGACCCCTCCCGCTTTCGACACCCTACGTATGTCAAATAAAATCATCTCCGCTACACATGCGCCTCCCCGCGCGCGAACCGAGCCTCCAGTCGCCGCGTCAGGAACGCGACCGGCAGGCTCATGACCAGGTAGATGGCGGCGGCCAGCAGGAAGACTTCCAGCGGCAGGAAGCTGGAAGAGGCGAGGTCACGCGCCCGCAGCATCAGCTCCGGCGCGGAGATGATGGACGCCACCGAGGTGTCTTTCAAGAGGGCGATGCCGAAGTTGGCCAGTGGCGGCAGCACCACGCGCAGCGCTTGCGGCAGGATCACCCAACGCATCGCCGCCATGGGCGTCAGGCCGACGGTGAGCGCCGCCTCCATCTGGCCGCGATGGATCGCATCGATGCCGGCCCGGAAGATCTCCGCCATGTAGGCGGCCCCGCTCAACCCAAAGCCCAACACGGCCGCGGGAAACGCATCGAAGATGATGCCGAAGTCCGCCAGGCCAAAGTAGATCAGGAAGAGCACCGCCAGGGTCGGGATGCCACGAAAGACCTCGATGTAGCCGGAGGCGAACCAGCGCAAGGGGGCGATGGGCGACAGCTTCGCCAGCGCCAGCAACAACCCGACGACGAACGCCAGGATGAAGGCGAAGAGGGTCATGCGCAGGGTGTTGCCGGCCGCTTCGATCAACTGCGGCAGCCATTCGCCGATGTGCTCCTGGTAGACGGCAAAGAGGTCACTCATGCGAAGGTCACCGTCTCATCGCTGATGGAGTGACTGACCGCCAGCCGCCGCTCCAGGCGACGCGAGATCCAGGAGAGGATGAGGCTCATGCACAGATACATGATGGCCACCAGCAGGTAGATCTGCGCGCTGAGATAGGTCTCCATCACGAGGTTGCGCGCCTTGAACATGATCTCCGGCGCGGCCACGGCGGAGACAATGGCGGTGTCCTTGAGCAGGGCAATGCTGTAGTTCGTGGTAGGCGGCACGACGACGGTCATTGCCTGGGGCAGGATCACCCAGCGCATCGCCGCCATGGGGGTCAGGCCCACCGTCAGGGCTGCCTCCATCTGGCCGCGGTGGATCGATTCGATGCCGGAGCGGAAGACCTCCGCCAGGTACGCGCCGCCATTGAGCCCCAGGCCGATGATGGCGGCCTGGACGGGCGTGAAGCGGATGCCGACCTGGGTGAGCCCGAAATAGAGAATGAACAACTGCGCCAGCACCGGCGTGCCGCGCACAAGCTCGATGTAGGCGCGCACCAGGATGGTGATGAGGGAAATCCGCATGGTCTGTAACAGGGCCAGGATCAGCCCGACCACGATCGCCAGCACGAATGCCCCGGCCGCGATGCGCACCGTCATGCCGGCGGCCGGGATGAGGATCTCCAGGAAATAGGGCAGGTTTTCGCGGAAGCGTTCCCAGAAGAGCATGGCCGTTACCGCTCCACAACCTGGCGCAGGAACTCCCGCGTCCGCGCGTGTTGCGGCTCCACGAAGAGCTGGCGCGGGGGGCCTTCCTCCACGACAACGCCGTGATCCATGAAGATGACGCGGTCGGCGGCGTCCTGGGCAAAGCGCATCTCGTGCGTGACCACCAGCATGGTCCGCCCCTCCTGCGCCAGCGCCCGCATCACGTTCAGCACTTCGCCAATGAGTTCGGGATCGAGCGCGGAGGTTGGCTCGTCGAAGAGGAGCAGCTTGGGTTGCATGGCCAGGGCCCGGGCGATCGCGACCCGCTGCTGCTGCCCGCCGGAAAGGCGCTCCGGGTACTCATCCGCCTTGTGCCCCAGCCCCACCTTCTCCAGCAGCGCGCGCCCTTCGGCCCGTGCCTGCTCAGCCGACTGCTTCAGCACCCGGATGGGGCCAAGGGTGACGTTGTCAAGCGCACTGAGATGGGGCCACAGGTTGAAGCGTTGGAACACCATGCCCATTTCGGTGCGCTCTTTGGCCAACTCGCGGTCGCCGACAGCGCGGAACTGCTTGCCGTCCCAGGTCTCCCCGACCAGGCGGTCCGCAATGTAGACGTGGCCGCTGGTGGGCCGCTCCAGGTAGTTGATGCAGCGCAGGAGCGTGGTCTTGCCCGAGCCGCTCGGGCCGATCACGGTGATCGTCTCGCCCGGCGTGACCTCCAGGTCCACGCCTTTGAGCACCTCGGTGGCGCCGAAGCTCTTGTGCAGATCAACGACTTTGAGCAGTGCGGTCATGCAATCTCCGTGACGGGCGGGCGCAGCAGGCGTCCCAGTTATGCGCGCAATCTCGCGTGTCATCTCGAGCGAAGTCGAGAGATCTCGGCGTCCCCGGC
>JALYWD010000271.1 GCA_030852885.1 Chloroflexota bacterium
TCACCGGGCAGCAACTTCTGGGTGATCATGCTTTCGGCGCTGGAGGCGCTCACCGTCGCGACAATCGTGGCGCTGCTGGTGGGCTACCTGCCGAACATCTACTCTGCCTACCAGGCTCGTGAGAGTGCGGTGATGAAGCTGCACACCCTGGCCGGACCGGCGCCGGATGGCGTCAGTGTGGTGGATACCTACGTCAAGACCTACGGCTACGAAAACCTGGGGAGCCTCTGGGAAACCTGGCAGGAATGGTTCCAGGATCTGGCGCACTCCGGCTCAACCCTCGCCGGTGAGCTCTACATGCGCTCGACAAGCTGGGACCGCTCCTGGGTCACGACCGCCGGGGCCGTCCTGGATGCCGCCGCGCTGACGAATGCCTGCGTTGATGTGCCATCCGATGCCAGTGCGCGGGTGCTGATCCGCGTTGGTTCCCAGTCACTCAACAGCGTGCTGGAAACTCTGCACCTGCGCTGCCCCGCTGATAGCTCGTGGCCCGACACCGTCACGAATATCACCCGCGACGAGTTCTCTGAGGCCTTTCAGCGCTTCAAGGATCTCGACATTCCGGTCAAGCCGGATGAGGAGGCTGCCTGGAATGCGTTTGCCGGGCAGCGCGTGCAATACGAGTGCCAACTGATGGCGCTCGTGCGGCTGAAGAAGCCGCCACCTGGGGGCCGCTGGACATCCGACCGCCCGGAGTGCCAGGAACCTCTCCCGCTGCCCATTTCCAAACCGCGCCATGTCGTACGCCCAATGCCGCCGCACAAGGCGGCCAGGGCGGCTGCGGCGGACAAAGCCGACAAGGCGAACAAAGCGGCAAGGTAAGGTGAGGATCCCGATTCAGACCTTCGGCTGGCCGGTCACAATGCAAACTGGGGCGCCGTCCCCGGCAGACACATGCAACACGCTTGCATGCTATCCATGACCTGAACATTGCGGCACTGATCGGCAAGGCACTGGAGCGGCATGAGCGAACAGGGAACCCCACCCCACACGGCAGGTCCGAGCGGCGAGGCAGCTCCTCACGGAGGGGCGCATCCGCCCGTGCTCGTCACGAAGACGCAAATCGATCTCCCCGTCATCACCATCGTCAAGGTCCTGGTAACGATCGCGCTCATCTTGCTCCTGGGCCAGATCTGGCAAATCCTGTTCCTGGTTTTCCTGGGCCTCTTCCTGGCGATGGTGCTCGCACGCCCGGTTTCGTGGCTGGAGGACCGTGGCCTGGCGCGCGGTCTCGCCGTCGGGGCCGTACTGGGAACGGCGATTGGCCTCGTCACGCTGGTGCTCTGGATCAGTGCGCCCAGCCTCGTTGTGCAGTCGCGAGAGTTCCTGGTGCATTTGCCGACCGATGTCGATCGCGTGCTGGCGTGGACCGCCAACCGCTGGCCCGACTTCTACCTCCAGGCCACGGCCTGGGCCGAGGCGCAGCAGTTTGACCTGGGCACGAGCAATCTCGATTTCCAGGGCATCCTTTCGCAGGGCCTCGATGTTTTCTCCGGCGTCATCAACGCGGCCATCGTGGTAATCATCGCGGTCTACATCCTGGCGGATCGCGGTGAGTCCCTGGAAGGGGTCTACCAGTGGATGCCGCCCCGCCAGGCGAGCAAGCTGCGGCGGACATTCCCCGCTGTCGCGCGGGTGGTCAATGGGTATGTGGTCGGGCAAGGGGTCAACTCGGCCCTGTTCGCCATCTTCTCGTTCATCTTGCTGACTGCGCTGGATGTTCCCTCGGCCGCCATCCTGGCCCTCATCGCTGCCATCGGCGATGCGATTCCGCAGGTGGGCGTAACAATCGCCACGATCCCGGCGGTGCTCCTCGCCTTGACCCAATCGGTCCAGACTGCCCTCATCGTCCTGGCCGCCTACATGATCTACCAGGTGATCGAGAACTACGTGACGTCGCCTCGGGTGTTCAGTCAGACACTCCAGCTTCGCCCGCTGGTGACCCTGGTGGCCGTGCTCATTGGCGGCAAACTGCTCGGCATTGTCGGCGTGCTCCTCGCGCTACCGGTCGCGGCGGCCCTGCCGACCGTGATGGAGATCTGGCTGAAGGACGATGCTGGCGCGGCCTGAGGCAGGCGCCCCGTAGCCTGAGGTCGTTATCTGGCCCTGGCGGTGCGCGTTTCGATGCGAAAATTGGAACAGTGGGGGCATGGCGCAAATGGCACTGGAGACTCAGGCAGAGCCAGCCGACGACGGTCGTGTCCGCGAACACCTGGCCAATGAGCGCACACTTCTTTCCTGGATTCGGCTGGGACTTTCCGCTGCCGCCTTCGGCTTCGTGGTCGCGCGATTCGGTCTTTATCTGCGCGAACTCGCGGCGCACGAATCGGGGGCTGCCCCTGGCCACGGCGCTGAGGTCATTGGCGTGGGCATGGTGCTGCTTGGCATGTTGTCCGTGGTGGCAGGGACGCTGCGCTACTTCCGCACCGAGCGGGAGATCGAGTCTCGCAGCTACTCCCCAAGGTACGGGCTCATCCAGCTCGTGGTCGCGGTCAGCCTGGTGGTTGGCCTGGCGCTGGTCGTCTACTTGATTGTGAGCAGTCAGTAGCGTGACGTGGTGGCAGCCCTCCACGCGAGGGCGGATGTGACCTCAAACGGACGCATCCCCTGAGGGGACTACTCAGGATGATTGGCGAAATCGGTGTTATCAGGCTGGCTGCTCCATCGCCGCCAGCGTCGCCTCGATTTCCGCGCGGTGCGGGATGCCGGGGTACGCGCCGGGTCGGGTGGTGGCCAGGGAGCCAGCTACGACGCCACGCCGGGCTGCGGCAAAGGGATCTCCACCGCTCGCCAACTCGGCGGCGAACGCGCCGGTGAAGGCATCGCCCGCGCCTGTGGTATCGACCGCCGTCACCTGCGGAGCCGGGAAGTATCGGGTCTCGCCAGCGTGCGCGACGACCGCGCCGGCCGGACCCAGGGTCACGACGACGGTGCGCGGTCCGAGTTCCGCCAGCGCCAGCGCTGCCCCACCGCCGTTCTCGACGGTGACTTCCGTGCCGAGGAGTTCCTCGGCCTCGGTTTCGTTGACGATCAGAGTGTCGAGATCGGGCAGGAAGGGCCGTGCGCCGAGCGGTTCCGGGCTGGCGTTGAGAACGACCACGCCGCCAGCGGCGTGCGTGAATTCGATGAGCGCGGCGATGGTTTCCGGCACCGGCTCCAGCGTGGTGAGAACCACGGCAGGCTGGACACGCTTGACGGCGTGCCGTGCCTGCGCTGGCCGGATGGTGAGGGTGGCACCGGGGACGTAGGAGATGCGGTTCTGGCCGCTCCCTTCCTCGACGACGATCAAGGCCACGCCGGAGGGTTCGCTTTCATGCCGCGCGACAGAGCCGGTGTCTATGCCCTCGGCATCCAGGTCCGCCCGGCGGGCACGCCCGAAGTCATCGTCGCCCAGCGCGCCAAGCATGGCCGTGGGCGCGCCTGAGCGGGCGGAGGCGATCGCCTGGTTCGCGCCCTTGCCACCGCCAAAGATGGCGAACGCGCTGCCGGTCACGGTTTCACCGGCGGCAGGAGCTTTCGCCACGCGCGCCACGAGGTCGGTATTGATGGCCCCGGCGACAAGGACCGCACGAGCAGCACTGGTCGTCATGCCTGGTTATCTCCCCCGGTTGCGGCGGAATAGCCCGCCCAGTGCGATGCCTCGCAGTTCGTTCCAGGCGCTGCGAGCGCGCTGGAGTTGGTTCGCATCTGGCCGCGTGTTCCCGTACAACTCCTGCGTGTAGATCTCGGAGACGGTGCGCACCGGCCCCTGTGCCGATGGCGCGGCGCGGCCCACGCGCTCCGCGAACTCATGCGGGGTGAGGGAGGCCGCTGGCGGCACCCCCAGCCAGTTGCCGGCCTTCAGTGCTCGCGCATACATGCCCGAAACTGGGGAGAGCCCGCGGAACCCGCCAAACCACGCCACAGCGGCGGCGATTGTACCGCCGAGCAGGGCGATGAGCAGCGCGATCCCGACCCACCCCGCTATGCGCGCAGGGTTGGAGAGCAGCTCCCCCGGGCCAGATGGCGTGGTCGGCGGCGGCGCCTGCTGCTCCGCTGGCGTCGGGGTCGCGACCGCGGGCTCTGGCGTCGGCACGGGCGTCGGAATGGGAGTCGGCTCGGCCTGGGCATCGGGCGGCGTGAAGTCGCCGTACTGCAGCTCGTCGCGGTTTGCGGTCGGCTCGAACGGGATCCAGCCGAACTCCGGGAAGAAGACCTCCACCCAGAGATGGGCGTTCTTCTCGCGGTAGAGGTTCCCGCCTTCGTCCGCATCGTACGGCGCGGGGTAGTACCCACCGACGACGCGCGTCGGGATGCCTTCGGCGCGGAGGAGGACAGCCATGGCGGAGGCGTAGTACTCGCAGTACCCCTCCTGGCTGTCGAAGAGGACATAATCGACGACATCCTGGCCGTCAGGTGGCGCTTCGATATCCTCGCTGTAGGCAATCGTGGTGCGCACGTACTGCTCCACGGCCGAGGCGGCATCGAAGACCGTCGGCTGGCTGGCAACCAGTTCGTTCGCCAGGGCCCGGGTGCGATCCGTGATGGTGTCCGGGAGCTGCAGGTAGCGGTCCGTGACCCAGGTGGGATAGTCGGTGCTGGCCCGGCGCAGGTCATCCGGGGAGGCGGTGCTGGCGAGGCCGGTGACCTCGTAGACATCATCGGCGGCCACGCTCGCCTGGCTGAAGACCGCTTCCACATCGTCATAGACCGCCAACTGACCGCTGACAATGAGCGACTCCGCCTGTCCCTGGTCGTTCACCTGCCAACTGACTTCCAGGAAACGCTGGCGCAGGGCGTCACGCTCGGTCTGGATGTCCGCCGCCAGCGCCTGCTCGGCCGGCAAGGGGGAATCCACCCCAGGCCCGGCATCGTAGGTGCCGCGCGAGACGAGAACACCCATGCGCTGCAGATCGAGTGGCAAATTGGCTGGGTTGTCGAGCGGGAAGGAGACGTTCTCCAGTTGCTCCCAGGAGACCTGGACGTTGGTGCGGCGGTCGGCGGCCAGGAAGGTATCGACCGTGAACATGAGGTCACCCTTGGGGCGGATGACGCGCAGGATGCCCTCCACCGTGCTGCGGCCGGTGGTGACCTCTGGTGAGAGGTGGACGCCCTGCCCACTGCGAAAGCTGAGGCGAGATGAGTAGCGCTTGCCGTTCGGCCCGACCGCGTTGAAAGTGTCATCAACGGTGGTGGTCCAGCCGTGGCCGGTGTACTCGTCGTAACGCTGGCCTGCCAGGTAGGTCGGTTGCGTGGCGGCGGACGACGGTTCCAGCACCATCACCGGGTCATCGGACAGGCTGAGGTTGCCGCCCAGGTCGAAGCTCTCGCCGAAGGCGGAGTACGAGCCGCCGTCGGGGCTCGTACGGCCGGAAAGGCGGGCCAGCAAGTCATTCCAGTGCTCGCTGACATCGGCGAGCGGTTCGCTCAACTGGGACCAGGCCTGCTCCAGCGCATCATCCCGCGCCGAGAGGGGAAGGGTCCAGGCAATGATGCCGCCGAGGAGCGCAACCACCAGACCCGCGGCCAGGAAGCGGGAGGCCGTGCGCCGTGGGTAGGGGAGGCGCAGCCGGGTCCACTCCACCTGCCGCCGGTACGCGGCATGGCGCGCTGTCAGGAGCGTCGCGGCCAGCACGATGACGAGCAGCGGGAGCGTGCCCTGCTCCGGGGAGAAGCCAAGATTTGCCAGGGCGATCACCGTGGGCAAGGCCACGGCGGTGGTGAGCCAACCCCGCCGGAAGAGTACCCAGGCAGAGGTGTAGGAGATCAGCCAGACGGCCGCGCCGAGCATGATGGCCAGCAGGTGCGGGTCTTCCAGCCGTCCGCCGGACTGGAAGGTGGCGTACCACTCCTGCCCCATGCCCAGCAGCGCTTCTGCCCGCGCTGACCGCCCGCCCGCCGCGAGTGGCAGGCGCTCCACGGCCAGGATCAGCGAGGCCATCACGCCGCTCAGGATCGCCAGCAGGTGAGCCAGCAGATCTGGCGCAGCGGACTTGGCCAGGACCAGCCCGGTCAGCAGGCCGCCCAGCGCCAGCGCCCCCATGCTCAGGCCATCAGGGTCGATCTCGGTGCGAGTGATCGTCCAGGCCGTTGCCAGGAGGATGATGGCGAGCAGCAGGACGCTGCTCCAGCCCTCGGCGGGCTGGAGCGTGGACCAGAGGCGGCGAGGGCTCCAGCGGGAGACGGTGGGAAGCGGCGCTGGCCGCGCCAGGCTAGCCACGGAAGTGTCTCTGGGCGGCCAGGGCCGGGCTGGCAAAGGCAGTCGCTATCGGTTCGCCGTACTTGACGAGGTGGGCCGGGCAGCCGGCGGCAGCCAGGGCGCTGACCATCAGCAGTGAGTTGGGCGCCGGTCCAAAGGTAGAGACCTCCAGCAGCACGGTTGAGACGCGCACGCCGCGCTGGGAGATGCCCGCGAGCGCGCCCACCCACGACTCCGAGAGGGACGGCGTGACGACGACCAGGAAGTCGTTGCGCCCCAGGCGACGCCCTTCGGCGGCCAGCAGTTCGGCCAGTGGCAGCGCGCCATCGGCGCGGACCACGGCCAGGCTCTCCAGGATCTTGACGAGCTGCCGGTCAGAGCGGTCGGCCGGGATCGTCTCCAGGTGCGCGCCGGAGGCGATGAGGCCGACGTTGCGGCCCTCGCGCAGGAAGCGCTGCGCGAGCGAGGCGGCGACGGTGACGGCGTACTCCTCAGTGGAATCGAGCCAGGCTTCCGGTGGCCACTCGCCGCGCTCATCCGGCGTCCAGTTCACCGGGCGGGTGGCTGGGGTGTGGACGCTGTGGTCCAGGTCAAGCATGATCCAGACATCCGCCGTGGGATCAAGGTCGAACTCCTTGACCATCATGCGGCCCATACGCGCCGTGGCGGTCCAGGAGATGCGATTGAAAGCGTCGCCGGTCATGTAGTCACGCACGCCGGATACGTTCGAGGTGATATGGGGAGTCCGGCGTCGCATGGTGCTGCCACCAGACAGCGCGCCCTCGGGCAGCCCGGCTTCACGCAAATCAACAACGGCAGGGTACACAATCACTTCCGGGCGCTCCGGGTAGTCGTAGCGATGGGTGAAGAGGCCAAGCGGGTCTCCCGATTTCACGGTCACTGGTCCCAGGTGGTAGCGGCCCCGACGCGCGCAGACGGTCCGGGTGTCCCACTCCACAGCGGAACGACGCGGCACGCTGACCACGCGGCCCGGATCGTGGCCGGGGAGCGTGGAGAGGTCGAGCAATTCCACCCAGAGCTTGCCAATGCGGCTGCCGTTGCGCAGCGCCAGCGTCTCGGAGAGCGATTGCCCGACCTGGGCCCGGTCCGCGCTGAGGTGGCGCACGACGGAGATGCCGGAGAGACTGACACGGCTCCAGAGCCAGCAGATGACCAGCACGGCCAGCAGCGCCAGCACCAGGTGATCGGCCACGTCCCAATCGGTGAGTTGCCCGACCACCAGCGTGGCAATCAGGAAGATGAGAATCTTGAGACCGTTCAATCAGGCACCCTCTAGGGGGAAGCAGGCTTGCGGCTGCCCCAACCACGAGTGGCTGGATTGACCGGCTGCGCTCCTGGGACGGGCACGGTGCCCAGCAGGTCTCTTACAACAACGCGACTATCAACATTTTTGATCCGCGCGGCCGGGTTGACGATGATGCGGTGCGCCAGCGTTGGCTCGGCCAGCCGCTTCACGTCGTCCGGGGTGACGAAATCGCGGCCGTGCAGCGCCGCCCAGGCGCGGGAGGCGTTGTAGAGCGCCAGCGAGCCGCGAGGCGAGGCGCCGAGGTAGACGTCGTCGTGGACGCGAGTGGCCTCCACCAGCGAGACGATGTACTCCATGATCGGCGCGGCGACATGCACCTCGCGCACTGCCGCCTGCGCGCGCAGCAGATCGTCCAGATGCACCGCCTGCTGTAGGGCGTCGAGGGGGTGCGCGCGGTGCTGCCGCTCCAGCATCTCCAGCTCGCCGGCGCGGCCGGGGTAGCCCATCGACATGCGGATCAGGAAGCGGTCGAGCTGCGCTTCGGGGAGGGGGAAGGTCCCTTCGTACTCGATCGGGTTCTCGGTGGCCAGCACCACGAAGGGGTCGGGGAGGCGGTGGGTGACGCCATCGACCGTGACCTGTCCTTCCTCCATCGCTTCCAGCAGCGCCGCCTGCGTCTTCGGCGTGGCGCGGTTGATCTCGTCGGCCAGGACGAGCTGGGCCACCACCGGCCCGGGGCGGTACTCGAAGAGGTTGCTCTGCTGGTTGAAGACGTTGACCCCGGTCACATCGCTGGGGAGGAGATCGGGGGTGAACTGGATGCGCTTGAAGGTGCAGCCGAGCGAGCGCGCCACGGCTTTGGCGAGCACGGTCTTGCCCACCCCGGGGACGTCCTCGATCAGGACGTGGCCACGGCAGAGGAGGGCCACCAGCACGAGGAGGACCTCGTGCCGCTTGCCGACCACAACACGTTCGACG
>JALYWD010000199.1 GCA_030852885.1 Chloroflexota bacterium
AGGACCTGGCGGGATTCGAGTTTCACCTCGGGAAGCGCCTCAGCCGGGGCGTCCTGGGCGCTGGCTTCCCCAAAGAGGTCCATCTGCCCTCGCGCGGAGGCTCGCTGACGCTTCTGCGCTGCGCTGATCGTGGCCTCGAGGCCTTCCAGGATGCCCCCGCGGTTGCCAAGGGAGTCCAGCGCGCCTGCCTTCGCCAGCGACTCAAGGACACGCCGGTTCACCGTTCCCCATTCGATCGCATCGCAAAGTGCTGAGAGACTGGCAAACGCTTCGTTTGGCACGTTATTGCGCTGGTCAATGATCGAGGCGACAGCCCCCGTGCCGACGTTCTTGACCGCCGCAAGTCCGAAGCGGACTGCCTTATCGCCTTCATGGGGCTCGACGCTGAACTCGATCCCGCTGCGGTTAATGTTCGGCGGGAGGACAACGATGCCAGAGCGCCTGCATTCTGCCAGCAACGCCACAATCCGTTCGGTGTTCCCAAGTTCCGAAGTCAACAAGGCCGCCATGAACTCGACCGGGTGATTCGCCTTGAGATACGCCGTTTGCGCGGCGATGACGGCATACGCGGCGGAGTGCGCCTTCGGGAAACCGTAACCAGCGAATTTCTCAATCAGATCGAAGACTTCGGTCGCCAGTTTCTTCGCTATCGCATTCTCACCACACCCGGATATGAAGCGGTCACGGTACTTGGCCATCTGCTCCGGGAGCTTCTTCCCCATCGCCTTGCGCAGGCCGTCGCCCTCCGCCATGGAGAACCCGGCCAGTACGTTCGCGATTCGAATTACCTGCTCCTGGTACAGCGCCACCCCATACGTCTCGGCGAGAATCGGCTCCATATCGGGATGCAAGTATGACGTCTCAGCTTTCCCGTGCTTCCGGGATATGTAGTCGGGAGCCATCGCCATCGGCCCCGGCCGGATCAGTGCCATCAGCGCTACCAGGTCGTCGAAGCAATTGGGCGCTACGTCCACCGTCATCCGAGCGGTCGTGCCGCTTTCCAGTTGGAAGACCCCAGCGGTTTCTCCCCGTCGCAGGAGCGCGAACGCGCTTTCATCTTCGAGCGGGATCGTCTCCAGGGATATGTCGTGACCGCCTGCCTGCAAGAGTTCGACTGCTTTGCCCAGTACAGTCAGCGTGCGTAATCCGAGGAAGTCCATCTTGAGGAGGCCCAATTCCTCAAGCTGCGTCATGGGAAACTGGGTGGTGATGTCCCCTTCGCTCTTACCCCCCGCGCGCTGCAAGGGCACGTGCTGTACGAGTGGATCACGCGAAATGACGACACCTGCCGCATGAGTTGACGAGTGCCTGGCGATACCCTCGACCTTGCGGGCGGTGTCGATCAGCTCCCGAACCGGCTCTTCGGCTTCGTAAAGCGCCAGCAGTTCCGGGACCTTTTCCATGGCGTTGGCAATGGTGATGCCAGGACCGGTTGGAATCAGCTTCGCGACGCGGTCGACTTCCCCAAAAGTGCGACCCATCGCCCGCCCGCTGTCCCGCACCGCCGCCTTGGCGCCGAGCGTACCGAACGTGACGATTTGCGCGACTCGATCCGCGCCGTATTTCCTGACGACGTAGTCAATGACCTCGCCCCGACGATCGTCTGCGAAGTCAATGTCGATGTCCGGCATCGAGATGCGGGAGGGATTCAGGAAGCGCTCGAAAATCAGGTTGTACTTCAGCGGATCAAGCCCGGTAATGTTGAGTGAATAGGTAACGATGCTCCCCGCAGAAGAGCCACGTCCCGGACCTACGAGGATGCCGTTCTCTTTCGCATAACGAATGAAATCCCACACGACGAGAAAGTAATCGGAGAATCCCATACCGCTGATTACGCTTAGTTCGTACTTGAGCCGCTCCTCGACCGCACCCGACACGTGTCCATAGCGCTTTTCGGCGCCGATACGGCACAGGTGCTCCAGGTAGGCATCTGCCGTTTCGAATTCGGCCGGGCGCGGAAACTCCGGCAGGTGATACCCCTTGAAACTCAGATCGAGATTGCACATCTCGGCGATGCGTATGGTGTTGCTGATCGCCTCTGGCACCCCGTCGAAGATGCGCGCCATCTGCTCGCCGCTCTTCAGGAAGAGCTGATCGGATTCCGATTTGAGGCGCTTGGTGTCGTTCAGGGTGGCGTTCGTCTGGATGCAGACCAGCAGGTCCTGCGCCGAGGCGTCCTCCTGGTTGCAGTAGTGGACGTCATTTGTCGCCACCAGGGGCAAGTCCAGATCGCGCGCCAGGGCAATCAGGTCGCCGTTGACCTGCAACTGCTCCTTGATGCCGTGGTCCTGCAATTCAATAAAGAAGCGCTCCGGCCCCAAAATCTCCTTGAGTTTTACCGCGTAGTCACGAGCCAGTTCCGGGCGGCCGTGGAGGATGTTGTTGGCAACCGGGCCACCGAGGCATGCAGATGTCGCAATGATCCCCTCACCATGCTCGCTCAACATCTCCAGGTCGATGCGGGGCCGGTAGTAGTACCCCTCCAGTTGTGCCCGGGTGGAGAGCCTCAGCAGGTTGCGGTACCCAGTTTCGTTCTCGGCAAGCAACAAGAGGTGATAGGACTTGCGCTCACGGGCGCGCGCACTACCCTCGGCCAGATAGGCCTCAACGCCGACAATCGGGTGGATGCCCGCGGCGCTGGCGGTCTTGTACCACTCCATTGCCCCGTACATGACGCCATGATCGGTGACGGCGATGTGCTTGATTCCCAGATCCTGCGCACGTGCCGCGTACTCCTTTGACCGGCCCATTCCGTCCAGCAATGAGTATTCGGTGTGGAGATGGAGATGGGCAAACTCCGCCAACGTCGGCTCCTGTTCCTTTAGTACGTGCGGTCAATACACGCCAACGCGGGGAGTACTCATGATACCTCCTCGCCGATTTCCTCTATAGAGGAACCTGCATTGGGGGAATGAAAGAGCGCCGCGGCAATCATTGCCGGGGCGCTCAAGCGTGATATCTCTCTCCGGGAACTGGTCAGGCGGCAACCCCGGCCAGGCCAGCGGCCTCTTCGCGCCGCATGGCGAACTGTGCCTGCTCTGTCAACAGCCGCAGCACCTGGCGAATGTTCTCCCGGTATTCCATAGGTACCGCGTCGTTCTGCAGGAGATCCAGGACCTCACCGAGCACCGGCTCGTCCGAGAGAAGGCTGGAAACGTCTCGTGGCAGGAAGCCCGCCGCTGCCAGAAGACCATCTTCCTCAGTCTGGGAGAGGGATAGGGCCGCCGCAAGCCGCTCCACCGCGTCGCGGGTTGGCATACGGGCGCCGCTTTCAAGCCGGCTCACGTAGCTGTGGTCGAAGTCCGCACGCTCCGCCAGCTTACTCTGGGACACCCTTCGTCCCTCGCGCATTGTCTTGAGAAGTCCGCCGAAATCCGCGCCTGCCTGTCCCATTGCTCTCACAACCTCTGCCACTGCCGGTCGGGGTGACCGCCTGGCTTTGTTGCCTACGAGTCAACGTGCGGGCGACCCGTTGACTGAATAGTATCAGAGCATTTCCCGCCAGTCAATAGGTCTCGCGAATATCGACAGTTCGCGGCTCGAGCCCCTCAATTACGACAGTAGCCGATCAGACGCTGGGATTACGACAGTGTCGATGTTTCGTCATCCCATCTGGCTGTCGTAATCCCTTGGCGTCAGAAGCCCTCGCCTTGCCCATCAAGGTCATGGAAGCTGGGATATGCTTTGCTGGCGAGGTGCGACGACACGTCTTACGACAGTCGCGGCTGGCAAGCCGCTAACCTTGCGAGTTCTTGCTGCCGAATAGACCCGCCGCATCGGAGTGAGCGGTGAGTCTCGGTAGACAGCCTTGGCACAGCCGCCGACTAACTGGCATGAGGGGGAGAACTGGCCTGTCAACAGCACGACTCTTGCGCGGCGCACCGGTCGCCCGCCGCATTCGACAAGACGTCCAGGTAGCCGCGGAAAACCTGCGTTCGGAGTTCGGCGTGCCACCGACGGTGGCGACAATCCTGGTTGGCAACGCAGGGCCATCCGCGGCATACCACCTGGCCATCGGCAAAGCGATGGCCGGGTGTCACATTGACCACGTCGATGTCACGTTGCCCGTGTCAGCGTCTACGCACCGAGTCGTGGACGAGCTGCAGCGTTTGAATGAGGACCCGGCGATCCACGGCATTCTGGTGCTCTTGCCGCTCCCCCATCATATTGATGCGCTCGTGGTCATTTCCTCGGTTGCTCCCGACAAGGATGTAGACGGGATTTCTCCGCAGAGCGTGGGGCGACTCCACCTGGGATTGCCGGCTTTGCACCCGAGTACCCCGCAGGCCGGTCTCGAAATTCTTGACCACTACCAGATTCCCATCGCTGGAATGCGGGCCACGGTGATCGGCCGGGGAAACGTCGTTGGCAAGCCCATGGCCGCGCTCCTCACGGCGCGTGACGCCACAGTGACGCTCTGCCACAGCCGCAGCGTCCCGCTTGCCGACGCCACGCGCGAGGCAGACATCGTCGTGCTGGCGGCCGGCTTCCCCAACCTGCTCACCGGAGACATGATCAGGCCCGGAGCGACGGTCATCGACTTCGGCGTCAATGTCGCTGCAGGCAAGGTGTTTGGAGACGCGGATGCAGCTTCGGTGACCGAGGTTGCCGGGGCGTACACACCCGTTCCCGGTGGTACAACGCCGGTGACCACCATGGTGCTTGCCCGGAACACGGTCACGGCCGCATACGCCCTGGCTACCGCCGAATCGACATTTACCCAGGCGTGACGGCCGCAGATTGAAGCGCCATGACGGCGCATGGTAAAGTTTCCGGGTTCGTTGGGGAGTCGTCTAACGGTAGGACACCTGATTCTGGATCAGGCAGTTGGGGTTCGAATCCCTGCTCCCCAGCCCCACGAATGTCAAGGGCCCTGAGGTTGAACCTCAGGGCCCTTGATGTTGCTCCGGTTCAGAGACGGCGCTGCCTTACGGATACTGCTCGATCGGTTGACGCAATGCCAGGTAAGCAAGGTGTTTGCCGTCAGCACTGAGGGCTGGCGCCGCGCCCACAAGCCCAGCTTCTTCAAGGTACGTCACCTCGTCAGAGCCGGGCCGCAATACGGCGATTCGGCTCCCGCTCACGACCGCCAGTGCCCCGGCGTCATCGACAGCGGGTTCGCGAGCGCCGTCCGCAAGAGCCAGCGTCATCGCCGAGGGTTTTCCTCCTGCCGCAGGCAGCCGGTAGACGTCGCTCCGGCCTTCGACGCTCGCCGAAAAAACCAGGTCGTCAGTTGCCGCTTCCCAAACGATGGGAGCGTTGACCGTTGTTTTCGTCAGGCGCGTACCCGACTTTACGGCGAGTTCTACGCGAAAGACTCCCGCCGTGGCGCCCTTCTGTTCCGCCTGCACGGCTACTGCGATAGCCACGCCATCGGGCGACCACGCCATACTGGTTACGCTACTGCGGGCCGGGCCGCTGTTTCCGGCCCCCGTCCCACCCAGCGTCGTCACTTGTTGCCGTATGTCGCCTGCTGCGTCAAAAACGCAGAGCTCATCTCCCTGCCCGTCCCAGCAGATGAACGCGATGCGCAGCCCGTCAGGCGACCAGGCAGGCCCGCCGCGCGTCACGATTGGCGGCCGAATCGCGCCATCTGACCCTTCGTAGAGAATGGAAAGAGGAGTCGTGATTCCCGACTGGACGTTCAGGGTTCGCAGAAGCCGAGTTTGCGGATCCAGGAACGCGATTTCGGAGCTATCCGGCGACCACGCCGGCCTGCCCACCACTCGCGTCGCGGTCAGCAGGGAGATTTGGTCCGTTGCAACGTTCCACATGCTCAGGCCGTGTTCGTCGCCCCAGGCAAGCGTCTCGCCATTGGGAGACCACGCTGGCGCGCCAGTCGTCTCGGCGATCCACCTGGGTGCACCATCTGGCCCAGCGACGTAAAGCCCTGCCCGCGCTGAGTCAGTGCCACAGCCACTGAGCACCAGGGAGGCGCATGCGGCGCCAGCGAATTGCAGCGCTCGTCTGCGGGCAATCCGAGCGTTCACGCGGCACCCTCAGCCTGTGTCACCTCTCCAGGAGAAACCTGGATGACCGGGAGATGCGAAAGCCCTGGCGCATCCAGGTCGCTCAAATCTGTCGCGGTGACGCAGACCTGGGCCGGACGCGTGGCAATCGTCTCTACAACGAGGCGCCGGTGACGTTGATCCAGCTCCGACAACACATCATCGAGCAGAAGGACGGGCGGCTCGCCGGCCTCCGCCTGGAGCAGATCGGCCTCGGCAAGCTTGGTTGCGACCAATGCCAGTCGCTGCTGCCCGCGGGAACCAAACCGCCCAAGGTCCACTCCACCAACCCGGAAAATCAAATCGTCCCGGTGGGGCCCAACCGCTGTCACGCCGCGTCGAAATTCCTCTGCCTGTGCCTCGGTGAGCGCACGTGAGAACCGGGCAGCCAGACTCTGCTGAAACCTGGTGACATCCGTCTCATCACGCGTACCGGCGGCTGGCAGATCCCCAATCGCCGCAACACGGTGCGGTTGATACTCGATCTCGAGCGAGTCAATTCCTGTCAGGCGCTCGAAGTGCTCACGGGCCAGGACATTCAGTCCCGCGACGTACATCGCACGTTCGGCAAGCACGATTGTCGCGGCAGAGATCAACTCGCTGTCCCAGAACGGGAGCTCCTGTGCCCCCCGTCGTGCCGCGGATGAGCTTCCCTCGCGTGAGAGCGAACGCAACAGACCGTTGCGCTGCTCGAGGACGCGTGTGTAGCGAGACAGCCCACGGAGGTATGTCCGGCGGGCCTGGCTGATGCCCAGATCAAGGAATCGCCGGCGTCCCCCAGGCGCACCCGGAAGCAGTTCAACGTCATCCGGCGAGAAAAGGACAGTCTTGAACTGCCCGACGACGTCGATGGCCCTGGCAGGCTGATCGTCGAACTGCACAGACTTCTTGATGCCACTCCGGCCGCCCTCGTCCACGGCCAGGCCGAAGGCAACTGAATGGTTTCCGTCGGCCCTGGTGAACTCGCCGCGTAGCCGGGCGTAGGGTGCAATCCCATACGCTGTACCGCTCTCCCAGTTGGCAAGTTCTCGTTCGGAAGAGGTCCGTGGCGAGCGGGTGGTCGCCAGCATGGTGATCGCTTCCATAAGTGTGGACTTGCCGCTGGCGTTGCTGCCCACTGCGCGGAACCCGGCCGGATCTACATCCAGTCGAAGCGACCGAAACGCGCGGTATTCATCAAGTTCCAGGAGACGCAGGTGCACAAGTGAAGGCAGGCGCTAGTTGGCGCCGATGACCATCGGCATGATCACGTAGGTGTAGTCAGTCGACTCCAGCGGACGAAGCACGCCAGCCTGGTTCGAACCATTCATCCCGAGCACCACGCGACCCGTCCGCAGCACGCTCAGGACGTCGAGGAGATAACGCGAATTGAACGCTATCTGCCCCTCCGGTCCGTTCACCGCCGCGGTCATTTCGCTCTGGCTGCTCCCGCGCTCCGCGGCCGTAGCGGAAACCTGCACCTGGCCCGGCGCGAGTTCATCCGCGCTCACCTTGGCGCCGATGCGAACGACATCGTTATTGTCGCGCGCAAAGAAGCCGGCGCGGCGCACCGCGGTGAGAAACTCCTCACGGCTGAGCTCGATCTCGGTCGCAAATTCGCGAGGAATAATCTGGCGAAAATCCGGAAACGTGCCGTCGATCAGGCGGGAGGAAAAGGTGGTGTCCCCGGTGGAGACGACAAGTTGCCCGCGATTAGGGGTGACGGTCAGCTCAACCGGCTCAGTGCGATCACCGAGAATGCGCGAAAGCTCTCGCACGGCTCTTGCCGGCACGATGATGTCAAGTCGTTCCGTCACCGGGGCCGTGAGTTGTCCCTCGCGCACGGCCAGGCGGAACCCGTCCGCGGAGGCCATCGTCAAGCGGTCCTCATCGAACCGGATCAGGACCCCGGCCAGCACTGGCCTGCTGTCATCTGAAGCCGCGGCAAACTCGACCAGGCCGATCATCTCGCGGAGCACCTGGGGATCGACGGCCGCCGTGTATCCGCCAACCTCTGGCTGCGGCATGAGCGGGAACTCGTCAGCATCAATGCCGTTGATTTCCGCATCCGCACCCAGCCCCCGCACCTTGAGCACCAGGCGGCCTTGATCATTGGAAAGGCGTACCGGCTCAGCAGGCAACGTGTTCACGAACTCGGACAGGAGCCGGGCATCGACCGTCATGCGGCCCGGTTCGGCGACCTGCGCAGGGATGGAAGTTGATATCCCGATTTCCTGGTTTGTCGCGGCGAGCTTCAGCGAGTCACCCTCAGCTTCGATCAGGACATTACTGAGGACCGGATACGTCGTTTTGGTGGCGACAGCGCGACTGACCTGGCTCAACGAGCGCTGCAACAGGTCTTGAGGAGCTGAAACATCCACCCTTAACCACTCCCGCTACGATGCTGTACGGACACTTCGGGCGGCGAGTATAGCACTGACATTCCCCGTTCCCGGCGTGTCGCCGCGCCGTTGCACGCGCCGTGAAAATGTCCCGCTCTTCTCATCCGTGACACCTTGACATGCAGAACACGTGTTCTATACTTCGTTCAGAACAAAGGTTCTAATCGCTCGGAGGTTGGGCATGAGCGCAGTTGAAACATTCGAGCCGGCAAAGTTCCTCACACGTGTGAACGGCTCTGAGTACCTTGAAGTGAAATGGCGCCTCGTCTGGCTGCGGGATCGGCACCCGGAGGCTCAGGTGGAAACCGAGCTTGTCAGCCATCACGGGGATACAGCGGTTTTCCGCGCCCGCGTCGTCATTCCAGACGGCGGGTCAGCGACAGGCTGGGGCAGTGAGTCTGCCGGCGACTTCCGTGATTACCTGGAAAAGGCCGAAACCAAAGCCATTGGGCGGGCTCTGGCCGCGCTGGGCTTCGGCACGCAGTTCTGCCCGGACCATGAGTTCGGGGCGACAGCAGGTCGTATTGTCGATGCTCCGGTGAAGGTCAGCCGCTTTTCTCGCGGCCAGTCACATGACGAGCGTCCGGCGGCGGCCGCTCCAGCGCCGGAGCAGGCGGCAACTCAGCGTCAACTGCGGTACATGCAGGCCGTGGCCCGCGAGGCCGGTTTCGAGGCGCAGGCGCTCGATGAGTTGGCTACGCGGGAGTTTGGCGGTCCCGCGATGTCCCTGAGCCGTCGCGATGCCTCGGCACTGATTGACCTGATTCAGAACCAGCAGGCTGAGGTTCCCCTGGCGTCCTAGACGCCACCAGGAAGATGGAGGTCGCTGTGGCCAGGACGACGAAGAAGAAGGCCGCTCCAGTTGTTGAGTTGACAGTGCTGCAGGACCGCCGGGCGGCGCTCCGGGGCCGGCTCGACGACGGTTACCGACGCATCGAGGAGGCCGAGTTGGCTGGCGCCGACGTCGCCGAATGGGAAGCCTTCTGGTTCAAGCTCTTGCACGAGTACGAAGACGTCTGCCGGGAGCTCGATCAGGCTGCCTGACGGCAACGGAGACAGAGAACAAAAGGGCCGTGCTGATTGGCAGCGCGGCCCTTTTGCTTTGTGCAATTTTCGAACTCGAAGCCGCTATGACTCCGCGATCGTGACCTTTTCGACCGTGATCGGCTCGTTCGGCGTCGATTTCTCACCGGACCGGCCCACTGAGGTGGGGGTGTTTGCAATGGCGTCCACCACGTCCAGCCCCTCAGTTACCTTGCCGAAGATGGTGTAGTTCTTCGGGAGTTTGCCGCGCAGGTCATCCAGGACGATGAAAAACTGGCTGCCGTTCGTGTTCGGTCCGGCATTTGCCATTGCCAGCGTCCCGCGCTCATAGTCGCGGGAGATTGGTTCATCGTTGAACTGGTAGCCAGGTCCACCCATTCCCGTTCCAGTCGGGTCGCCGCCCTGGATGACGAATCCCTTCACAATGCGGTGGAACGGTGTTCCATTGAAGTAGCCGTCGTCAGCAAGGCAAACAAAATTGTTGACCGTATTCGGCGCATCCGCCGGAAAGAGTTCGGCCGTAACTGTGCCCTTGTTCGTCTCGATTGTCGCGGTATACGTCTTCGCCGGGTCAATCTTCATTTCCGGCGGTTGTGCGTACTGCTTACCCAACGTTGGATCCTCCATCACTTGATCGGCCGCCCAACAATTCAATGCCACGGGCGACGCCTCGGGAGTTGACTGCGCCGAGACACCAGCGCTCAGCCCAGTCCCGAGCAAGATCACTGCCAGCGCGCTGGCCAACCCGCCCCATCGAGCGCCCCGGGTTCGTGCGAAATTCACTCCTGCCATCCTCTGCCTTTCACCGGATAAGCATCGCGTCTCCGAACGAAAAGAACCGGTATTGCCGTTTTACGGCCTCTGCGTATGCGGTCAAGATAGCGTCTCGCCCCGCCAATGCGCTGACCAGCATGAGGAGCGTTGAACGCGGAAGGTGGAAATTGGTCAGGAGCGCATCGACCATCTTCCAGTCATGACCTGGCACGATGAACTCACCGGTCATGCCAGAAATGCCACGTGGATCATCGTCGCTCCACGTTCTGCCCAGGGTTTCGAGCGTGCGCGCCGCCGTGGTACCGACCGCAACTACGCGTTTGCCACGCAGACGGCATGCCGCGATCTCATCAGCCGTTGCCTGAGATACTTCACACCATTCCTGATGGATGTGGTGCTCTTCCACATTTTCGACCGCAATTGGGCGGAAGGTATCCAGACCGACATGCAAGGTAACCTCGGCCCAGCCTACCCCCAGCGCCCGCAAACGCGTTACGAGCTCCTGCGTGAAGTGAAGTCCCGCCGTGGGAGCGGCTGCGGACCCTGCCTGCGAGGCGTACACCGTCTGATAGCGCTCGGCATCGTCGAGCCGCTCCGTGATATATGGGGGCAAGGGAGCCACGCCATAGTCGTCGAGGCGGGAGTCGGTCCCGCCCTCGAAGCGCACGGTGATTTCCCCCTCGCCGCGTTGGGTAATCACGTCCACCACCGCCGCGGCGACGCCCGGAGAGCGCCCTGGAAATACGAGGCGCTCTCCGGGTTTCAGCTTGCGAGCGGGCCGCGCCAGTGCGCTCCACTCCGTGCCTTCCTGGCGCAAAAGGAGCAGTTCAACGCTGCCGCCCGTGGCCTCACGCTGACCGTACAGCCGCGCCGGTATCACCCGGCTGTTGTTGGCGACCAGGAGATCACCCGGGTTCAGGAACGCCGGCAGATCGGAAAACGCAGCGTGCGTCATCTCCCCGCTCACGCGGTCCAGCACCAGCAAACGCGACGCATCTCTTCGGTCGAGGGGTGTCTGGGCTATCAGCTCCGGGGGAAGGTCATAGTCAAAATCTGCGGTACGCAACTGGCCCGGAGCAGCTGACTGGCTCTCCGTCACTCCTGATCCACACCAAAGAGCGCCCACTGCTGCGCAGCCGGCATTGGTGGCTCAAGTCCCAGGTGTGCGTAGGCGCCTTCAGTCGCCATGCGGCCGCGCGGGGTGCGCTGCAGGAACCCAAGCTTGATCAAATAGGGTTCGTAGACATCCATGATGGTGTCGGTCTCTTCGCTGATTGCCGCAGCGAGCGTATCGATACCGACCGGGCCGCCCCCAAACTTATCGACGATCACGTGCAGGATGCGCCGATCGATGTCATCCAGCCCGAGTTCATCGATATCGAGCATTGCCAACGCGTCGGCTGCGATGTCATCCGTAATGTCGCCCTCGCCACGGACCTCGGCGAAGTCCCGAGCGCGGCGCAGCAGCCGGTTGGCAACGCGGGGGGTTCCCCGGGCACGTATCGCCAACGCCCGTGCGCCTTCGTGGGAAATCGGTACGCCCAGCACGCTGGCGGAACGGGTCACGATCTCTTCCATGGCAGCGTCGCTGTAGAAGTCCAGGCGTAATACAGAGCCGAAGCGGTCTCGCAACGGTCCTGTGAGCAGCGCCAGACGTGTCGTCGCACCCACTAGCGTAAATTGCGGCAAATTGATCCGCATCGTACGCGCGGCCGGGCCCTTGCCCAGCACAATATCGACCGCGTAGTCCTCCATTGCCGAGTACAGAATCTCTTCCACCGCACGATTCAGGCGGTGAATCTCGTCAATGAAGAGCACGTCGCCGGGCTTCAGGTTGGTCAGGATTGACACAAGGTCTCCCTGGCGTTCCACCGCCGGGCCTGACGTTATGCGCAGGCTGACACCCATTTCGGCAGCGATGATCGACGCGAGCGTGGTTTTTCCGAGCCCCGGAGGACCGTAGAACAGCACGTGATCGAGCGTTTCTCCGCGGCGCTGCGCTGCTTGAATGTAAACCTGTAGCGTGTCCTTCACCCGCTCCTGGCCGATGTACTCAGCCAGGCGCCGCGGACGGAGACTGCGCTCAACCGGCGCGTCCTCGGGCGTTTCGCGCGGCGATACCTCCCGCTCAACGGGTGGAGTTTGGCGACTACTGCGGATGGCGGACGACGACTGTGACATGGCGCGAGTATAGCAGAAGTTCAGCACGTATGTTCTTATTTATGCTGAAATCAATCGCCTGTGCTTGGATGAGATGGACGATTGCGACTCGGCACGGCGTCCGGCCGGATCTTGAAATTGAACTTCGAACGGAACGCTTCGTAGAAGTTCATGGAATCGAACGTCACGAGGCGAAAGGCCGCGTTGCTCTTGGAGATGCGCACAACATCCCACTGCCGCAGGTGCCTCAGTTCGCGCCCATCCAGCGTGAGCACCGCGTCGTGGTCATTGATGACAATCATCTCGATTGTCGCCTCCTCGGAGACAACGAACGGTGTTCGGATAGGGCTGTGGCAGGAGATGGGAACGATGGCGAATCCCCTCACTCCCGCGGTCAGGATGGGCCCGCCCGCGGCCATCCCATAGGCCGTGCTGCCGTGTGGGGTTGCTACGATCATCCCATCGCCGGGATAGGTATTCACGTAATGGCCATCGATATAAATCTCGATGTCCACCATCCGTCCCCCGGACCGCACCACCACGTCATTGATGGCGACGCCCTCGGGGAACTGCTGTTGCCCGCGCAACAGGGTCGCTTGAAGCGTCGCCCCCTCCTGCACGCGAAAATCGCCAGACATCAGGGCGCCGATTGCGTGTTCCCAGTCGCGCCGTTCGACCAGGGCCAGAAAGCCGACGTTGCCAAAATTGATGCCAAGCAGGGGCACGCCCGGGTAGGCATTGGCCGCCCGCATCATCAAGCCGTCGCCGCCAAGAACGACAATAGCGTCGGCTGGTGGCGTCCCGCTGCCGCCAAGCTCGGTTTCCGGCACGACAGTGGCCCCTGCCTCTCGAAGTGCAGCGGCAACCGCCGGAGCGAGTTCCTGGGCCTGGTCTTTGCTCCGGGCGGCCACCAGCCCAACTCGGGCCGGAATGGCGTGACGATGGTCCTGCGCGGCCTCGCTAAGCACGCTCGTCATGGTTTTGGTGGCTCTCCATCTGGTGCGGTTGCCCAAACGGGCGTCAAGTACGTATCGGCATCGTGCGCGGCGCGGAATCGGTAGAGCCGAGCGGGGCGATGACTCCCCTCTCGCCGCGTCTCCCTGGTGGCATCCAGAATTTCCGCCGATTGAATTCGTCGCCGGAAGTTGCGCTTGTCCAGCTCACGCCCCAGCACAATCTCATAGACCTGTTGCAGTTCGCTGAGCGAGAACGACTCGGGCAGGAGGTGGAACGCGATCGTCGTGTAGCCAAGCTTCGCGCGCAGACGTACGAGCGCGTAGTCAACAATCCTGGCGTCGGCCTGGGAAATCTCGGGCATCGCCAGGGCTCGCTGCCAGGCAGCTCCTGCCACGCTGAGTCTCGACGCCCCTGCTTCAGCGATGCCAAGGTAGGCGATCAGGACCGTCGGAACCGCGGCATCCTCGATGGCAAGGGAGTACAACTGCTCGATGTAGCGATGCTCGGCGCCAAGGTGCTCCCGCAGTGCGCGTTGTGCCGCGGCATCCAGGGATTCTTCCGGGTTCAAGCTTGCGCTCGGCAGTTCCCAGTTTCCATGTACTCGCGCTAGCGCAACCCAGAGCTCCCCCTGGTGAATGGCAAACAGGACGAGCCGCACATCGACTGCGGAAGGCAGCCCCGTTGCGCTATTCGCTGGCTGCGAAGGTGACTCCAGCACCATCCTCCACCTGGGTGATAGCAACCGCGTGTGTACGGCGGCCGAGCGTGCCACGAGGCTCAGGCAGTGTAAGCATTGGGTTGAAACACCACAAACCCGGCCTGGTTGGATCCAGACCGTGCCCCGTTCGCCCCGATACCGACGACGACTCCTATCGTAAAGCCTGTCACCAGCATGGACGTTCCGCCGTACGAGACAAGCGGCACAGTCAACCCGGTGAGCGGCATGAGACGCAGTACCCCGCCGAGGATGAGCAAATTCTGGAGGCCAAGCAGCACAACGAGCGCTACGGCAATGTATTGCTCCAGTTCCGTTGGCGCCTGCAACGCGTTCCGAGCACTGCGCAGGACAACGACTGAGAGCAGTGCCAGGACAGCACTCGACACCAGCACACCAAATTGAGCGCCGATTGCGGCCAGAATGAAGTCGGTCTGCACTTCAGGCACATTCCGCACATCAGGCGCCGTGCGACCACCGCCCACGCCCCCCCAGGACAGCGCATAGTCTCCCTGGATAAACTGGTATCCCGCGCCCGTCGGATCCTGCCAGGGATCGAGCCAGTTATCGACTCGCGCCCGGACGCGTGGGGAAAGGCCTGGTGCAGACCAGATGACAGCGCCAACCGCGGCGCCCATGGCCAGCACGCTCCACCGGGAGCGAAGGCTCCCGGCGATGATCGCAAAGGCCGCGAGTGCCGTTAGCGCCGCCATCCCGAGATCGTTTTGCACGGCCAGCGCGGCGAGGGCCAGGACGAGCGCTCCTCCAACGGGGATCAGGTACGGGATGGGCGGCAATTCCAGCCTGCCCACCCTCCAGGGCGACGCCAACAGGTGTCGCCGGTCATAGAGGTAAGCGGCGAAAAACATCGCCAGCAGCACCCTGGCCATTTCGGCCGGCTGCGCTCGCACCGGTCCAATCACAATCCAGAGTTTTGCACCGTTGACCTCGGTCCCAATCAGCATGGTGGAGCCTATCAAGGCCAGGGCCGCGGCAGCAGTCAGATACGGGTATTGCCGCACGAGGGGAGCAAACCTTGCGAGGAACGCCCCTGCCGTCATGGCGCCAAAAGCAGCCACGACAAAGGCCGTCTGCCGAGCCACGACCGACTGAAAAAACGGTTGGGTTCCTCCCGGAACCTGCGCGATGTGCAACATCGTGATCACACTGACACTGGTCAACATGCCGCAGGCGGAGATAAGGAGCAGATCAGATCCAGGGACGAGCGTCCGAAGCAGGAGTCCCCACACGAGAGGAGCAAGTGCCGCGGCAATCACGAGCCACGCAGGAAGAACCGCCTCGGACGGAGCCGTCCGAGGCGCGCCTGCCGCACCAGCAAGCAGGACGAGTGCCGGGAGCATGAGCATCAGGCTATCCTGAACCAGGTTGACGAGGCGCCTCATGCTGGCCAGCGGTCACCTACCAGCAACTCAAGGCGCGCGCGGGCCTCGTCCGGAATGACGGCAGCAGAGGTCATGATTGCCCCATGGAGCGCGTGCTGGCAGTGGCAGGTGCGCTCCGGCAACCCCTCACCGCAGAGCTGCTGCAGGATTGCGCGCGCGGCAGCGCCATTCGCCTGCATATTCGACACAACCTCCTCAACGGTGACGTCGGC
>JALYWD010000344.1 GCA_030852885.1 Chloroflexota bacterium
TCGTGCCCGCTTCAGGTGGAGGCACGCCGCACCTGATCACGCATCGCGGTGAGCCGCGCATCGTACCGGGCACCGGTGGCATTACCTACAACGTGCGTGTGGGCGACCGCATCCAGGGCCTCGTGGGTGATCACATCGAGCCGGCGGTCTCGTCGCGCAATCCCGATCCCAGGGCCAATGGCGGGTACAACATCCTCTCGTGCGTGGGGAACCGGGCGGTCATGACTAGCGGGGAAGCCAAGGGCGCCGAGGGCACCGTGACCGGCACGCATGGCGGCATCGAGCACGTCATGATCGACTTCCCGGATGAAGCGCTGCGCAAGATGGTGATTGGCGACCAGATTCAGGTCGAAGGCTATGGGGTGGGCCTGGAACTGACCGATTTCCCCGATGTGCGCTGCACCGGCCTTTCACCAGACCTGCTGGCGCGGTGGGTGACGGAGACGCGCGACGGCAAGCTGGTGGTACCGGTGGCGAAGACCGCGCCAGCCGCCATCATGGGCTCTGGCCTGGGGCGCGACAATGTGTTCCGGGGCGACTACGACATCAACCTCTTCGACGAGCGCGTGGTCGAGGAGTACGGCCTGGCCGACCTCCGTTTTGGGGACTTCGTCGCCATCCTGGATGCGGACAGCACCTTCGGCCGGCACTACTACGGCGGCGCGGTCTCCATCGGCGTCATCGTGCACGGAGACTCGTACATCTCCGGCCACGGACCTGGCGTAACCGGGCTGCTCACGTCCCGCTCCGGCGCCATCCTGCCCGTGCTCGACGCCAGCGCCAACATTGCTGACATGTTGGGTTTGCGCAAGAACTGAGCCGCACGGCCCTTGCCCTGGCCTTATCCCGGTGTGCGGGAGAGGGGAGACGAACGGTAGCTCGGTTGTCGAAAACTGGCGTCGCCAAGTCGTTGCTTGCCCACCCGCCTGGTGCAGAAAGCCCCTCTCCCGCGCATCGCGAGAAGAGCGCCCTACTTCCCCATCCACGGATCGACGGCGTCTCGCAGGCCGTCGCCCAGGAAATTGAACGCGAGGACGGTGAACGAGAGCGCCAGCGCCGGGGAGACCAGCATGTACGGGTAGGAGCGTAGGTTGGGAATGGCTTCGGCGATCATCAGGCCCCAGCTCGGGGTGGGCGGACGCGCGCCCAGTCCGAGAAAGCTGATGCCGGCCTCGTAGATGATCGCCTGCGGGATGCCGATGGTGGCGGTTACCACGATGATGGGGACCACGTTCGGCAACAGGTGCTGCAACATGATCCTGCGGTCGTTGGCGCCCAGGCTGCGCGCGGCCTCGACGTACTCCTTCTCCTTGAGGGAGACCGCCTGCCCACGCACCAGGCGGGCCGCCGGCATCCAGTTCACCAGCCCCACGCCGATGAACACCCCGATCAGGCCGCCAGTTTGTGCGTCCAGCGCCGACAACCCGGCCATGAACCCGTTGCTGGGAGAGGCAAAGGCGGCGCGCAGGAAGGTCATGATCACAATGATGAAGAGCAGGCTCGGCACCGAGTACAGCGCATCGACCGTGCGCATGATGAACGTATCGAGCTTGCCGCCAAAGTGCGCGGCCACCAGCCCCGCCGGCACCCCGATCAGCAGGATCACCGCCTGCACCACGAAACCGACCGCGAGCGAGATGCGCGCCCCGTACAAGAGGCGGCTGAGGATGTCCCGGCCCAGGTCGTCCGTACCCAGCAGGTGCGCCGAACTCGGCGGTTGGGTGAGGGCGGCGTAGTCCTGCATGGTGTAGTCGTACGGCGCGATCAGCGGGGCAAAGATCGCGGCCAGGATCAGCAGAATCAGGACCACGCCGGAAATGGTCGCCAGCGGCGAGCGCAGCAACCTGCGGAGGGCATCTGCCCAGAGCCCGCGCGAGCGGCGGGCCTGGCTGAGCGTAGGGGCAATGTCTGGCCCGTCCTGCACCGCCGTGGCGTCTACGGAGACGGTGCTCATGCGCGCATCCTTTGCTATCTCCGCCCGATGCGCGGATCGAGCAGCGGGTAGAGCAGATCGACGATCAGGTTCATGACGGACACCACCAGGCCCAGCAGCAGCACCGTGCCGAGGATGACCGGGTAGTCGCGCGCCGAAATGCTCTGCACAAAGTAGCGGCCGACGCCGGGCACCTGGTAGATCGTCTCCACGAAAAAGGACCCCGTAGCGACATCGGCGAGCACGATCCCCGCGATAGTGATCACCGGCAGCAGGGCATTGCGCAGCGCGTGCCGCACGATCACGCCGCGCTCACCAATGCCCTTGGCGCGGGCGGTGCGCAGGTAATCGGTGCGCAACACCTCCAGCATGCTGGAGCGGGTGTAGCGGGCCAGCACGGCCATCGGATACAGCGCCAGCGAGAGCGCGGGAATGATGATCTTCGGGCTGCGGATGCCGTCCCAGCCGCTGGTGGGGAGCAGGCGCAACTTGCTGGCCAGGATCAGCACCAGCAGCGAGGTCACGACGTAGGCGGGAGTGGATATGCCGAAGACCGAGACAAAGGTGGCCAGGTAGTCCAGCGGGCGGTTGTGGCGCACGGCGCCCAGGATGCCGAGCGGTACGCCAACCAGCACCGCGATGGCCGTCGCGACCGCGGCCAGTTGCAGGGACACGGGAAAGGTCTCGCTCAGGATCTGGACGACGGTGCGCGAGCGCTGCGTGTACGACGGCCCCAGGTCGCCTTTGACCGCGTTGCCCAGGAATTCCCCGTACTGCTGCCAGAGCGGCTTGTCGAGACCGTAGGCGATCTTGAGGCGCTCCTGCACATCAGCCGGGATCGGCTTCTCTCCCGAGTCCCAGGGGCCGCCGGGCGTGGAGTGCATCAGGAAAAAGGCGATGGTGTAGATCAGCAGCAGGGTCGGAATCAGCGCCAGGACCCGCCGGATGATGAATGCGGTGCGCACGAGGCGATCCCTAACCTGCCAACGAAGTTACGACCTGCGAGTTGCCCCGGGCGTAGCGAATTGTCGCTACGCC
>JALYWD010000352.1 GCA_030852885.1 Chloroflexota bacterium
GTTCTGCCCATCGACACGCCGCTGCTCGATGCCGAGGCGGTTGATGACCTGGAGGACGCGCCCGACGCCGAGAGTGAAAGCGCTGAGGAGAAGATCCTCGACCAGGCCACGGCGGCCAGGACGCTCATCGAACTGAAAGCCGAGATCCAGACGCTCATCCGGCTGGAGGGGCTGGCCCTGGCCGTGCGCCGGGGCGGCAACGACACCAAGTGGCAGGAACTGGCCGGACTGCTGGGCGAAATCTTCACGCCGGCGGCGGTGCGTGGGGTGGCCGAAGCGGGCGTCCCCTACGACGGCGAGGAGCCGTCTTTCGTCCCCTCGCCGCACCAGAAGCTGGTGATCTTCACCGAGCACCGGGACACGCTCAGCTACCTGCAGGATCGCATCACGACGCTGCTGGGGCAGCCTGAGGCGGTGGTGCTGATTCACGGGGGCACCGCGCGCGAGGAGCGGCAGGCGATCCAGGAGCGCTTCCGCCACGATCCGACCGTGCAGGTGCTGCTGGCCACCGATGCCGCCGGGGAAGGCATCAACCTGCAGCGCGCCCACCTGATGGTGAACTACGACCTGCCCTGGAACCCGAACCGCCTGGAGCAGCGCTTCGGGCGCATCCACCGCATCGGGCAGACGGAGGTCTGCCACCTGTGGAACCTGGTGGCGGACGAAACGCGCGAGGGCGATGTCTACCGCCGCCTGCTGGAAAAGCTGGAGCAGGCGCGGCAATCCCTCGGCGGGCAGGTCTTCGACGTGCTGGGGCAGTTGCAGTTCCAGGGCAAGCCGTTGCGCGAGCTGCTGATGGAGGCGGTGCGCTACGGCGACCGGCCGGACGTGCGCGCCCGCCTGACCACGGTGGTCGATGCCGCGCTGGACCGCGAGCACCTGCGTGACCTGATGGGGGACCACGCCCTGGTGCAGAACGTGATGGACGCGCGCAAGGTGATGGCTATCCGGGAGGAGATGGAGCGCGCCGATGCCCGCCGCCTGCAGCCGCACTACGTCGCGTCCTTTTTCGAGGAAGCGTTCCGGCAACTGGGCGGCAGCATGCGCCCGCGTGAGGCGCGCCGCTTCGAGATCACGCACGTGCCGGCCACGGTGCGCAACCGGGACCGCCAGATGGGGGTGGGGGCACCGGTGGTCTCGCGCTACGAGCGGGTGACCTTCGAGAAGCAACTGGCCGCGTCTCCCGGCGCGGGCCAGCCTGCCGCCGAGTTCCTCAGCCCCGGACACCCGCTGCTGGACGCCGTGATTGATCTCACGCTGGAGCGCCACCGTGATCTGCTGAAGCAGGGCACGGTGCTGGTCGATGAGCGAGACGAGGGGATGACTCCGCGCGTGCTCTTCACGCTGGACCATGCCATCCAGGATGCCACGACCACGCGTGCCGGCACGCCGCGCACGATCTCCCGCCAGTTGCTCTACGTGGAGCAGCAGGCGGATGGCAGCACCCGTCACCTGCAGTACGCGCCCTACCTGGACTACCGCCCACTGGCGGCGGACGAGCCGGATATCGCGGCGGTGCTGGCGCGGCCGGAATGCGCCTGGGTAGACCGCTCGCTGGAGCAGCAGGCGCTCAACTACGCCGTGGCCGAGGTGGTGCCGCTCCACATCCGGGAGGTCCGCGCCCCACGCCTGGAACTGATCGCGAAGACGCGCGCGGCGGTGCATGAGCGCCTGACGAAGGAGATCATGTACTGGGATCAGCGCGCGGAAACGCTGAAAGACCAGGAGCAGGCCGGCAAGACCAACGCGCGCGTAAACGCGCAGGAGGCCCGGCGCCGCGCCGACGACCTGCAGGCCCGCCTGCGCAAGCGCATGGACGAGCTGAAGCTGGAAGAGCAGATCACCGCCCTGCCGCCCGTTGTGCTCGGCGCGGTGCTGGTGGCGCCGATTGGCCTGCTGCGCGCGATGCAGGGCAAGCCACTGACCATGCGCCTCGCAGTCGACACGCAGGCTGCCGCTGCCGCCGCGCGGGCGGAAGTGATGCGCATCGAGCGGGAGCTGGGGAACGAGCCCATCGACCGCGAGTTCGACAAGCTGGGCTACGACATCGAAAGCCGCGACCCGCGCACCGAGGAACTGCGCTTCATCGAAGTCAAGGGGCGGCGCGCCGATGCCGAGACCATCACGGTCACCCGCAACGAGGTGCTCTACTCCCTGAACAACCCCGAGCGCTACATCCTGGCCGTGGTCGAGTTCCACGGGCTGGAGCCGCGCGTGCACTACGTGCGCAGCCCCTTCCACCGTGAGCCCGACTTCGGGGTGACTAGCGTCAACTACGACCTGCGGGAGATGCTCGGGAAGGCCGAGACACCGCGATGAGCTTCTCTGGCACACGCGTTATCACAGTGCGGAGTACCAATCCATGAGCATTTACGAGGATACGAACCCCCGAGAACTCAAGAATCTTCTCAGCCAGATCGAGCAACGCGAAGCAGCCCTGCCGGATTTCCAGAGAGATTTTGTCTGGGACCCCA
>JALYWD010000353.1 GCA_030852885.1 Chloroflexota bacterium
GGTGCGCGGGTGAACGAGGTTTCCGCCACCACGCTGGACGCGGAGCCAACCGGGTCCCCGATGGGGTACGTCGCCTCCAGCAGGTCGAGCACCAGGTCTCCCGGCGCGTTGCACGTGCCGGTGATCAGTTGCACTGGCCGTGGCGGCAAGGCCCCCTGCTCGCCTCCCGGCGCGGCCGGCTCTGGCGTCGCCGCTGCCCCTGGCAGCGGGAATACCGAGAAATTGGTCAGCGCGACGATTCGCCCTTCGGAGACAAGACTACCCAGGAACCCGGTCGAGGCGAAGACATCACCGCTAACCGGCTCCTCAGGCAACATGACGGTGCCGGCCAACTGGCCATTGACCCCGAAGATCGCCTGCGAGCCACTGACCACCAGATCCAGGGCATTGACGACGCCAGGTGTGGAATCGAAGCCCGGCGCCACGGCCGACTGCGAGGGGGTGGCCGTGCCGATGCTGAAGTTCCACATCCCGTCCGAGGTCACGAAGAGCCGGAAATCCTCGTTGTTGCCGGTCGTGCGGAACTGGAACCCGTAGTCCCACCCGACCCCTTCAACGACCTCTGGATTCACGAACTCGGCGTGCGCCACGAAATCCGTGACATCCAGGCCCGCCTTGTAGACCGTGAGTACGCCAGCGGCCTGCTCCAGGTCCAGCGCATTCGGGCCCGCGAGCGGAGCGCTTACCGCCTCTGAAGCAAGGGCTTCGGCGAACACTTCGCTGCTCGTCTGGGCCATGCTCTGCATTGGCATCATGGCCAGCAGCAACGCCAGCACCAACCCGGCCACCACGAAACGCAACTGCGGTCTGGCCATCTTCACTGCTCCAGACGTTCACCGCACGAAGGAATGTGTCACTGATGACAGACATCGTCCTGTAATTGGCCATTTTAGCGGAACCCAGGGGAGTACGTACGGACCCAAAGCCGGTATCCCCCGATTGGCCCATTGCCTAGAATGACGTTGCGCCCGCAAGATACGTTGTCAAACTGGGCGCGAGGCAGGAGGATTCCCGTATGGCTGGCAATTTCGTTTCACGCGGCTTTCTTGGCCGCCGGCGCCAGGACCCGGAAATAGCAGCCCGCATTCCGCCGGGCCAGTACCTGGAAAGCGGTTTTCCGGTTCTCTCGGCCGGTCCCACGCCCCACACCCCACTCAGCCAGTGGAGCTTCACCATTCGCGGCGCGGCGCAACCGGCGCAGACGTGGTCCTGGGAGCAGTTTCGCGCGCTGCCCAGCGAGACCTTCACGACGGACATCCACTGTGTCACCAAGTGGAGCAAGCTGGACACGGTCTGGGAAGGGGTATCTCTGGACACGCTGCTGGCGGATACGACCGCCGAGGGCGCCTACGTCACCGCGTTCAGTGACGGCGGCTACACCACGAACCTGCCGCTGGCCGATTTGCGCGGCGGCAAGGCGTGGGTCGCGTTCAACTACGATGGCAAGCCGCTCGCGCCGGAGCATGGCGGCCCAGCCCGGCTGCTGGTGCCCCACTTGTACTTCTGGAAGAGCGCCAAGTGGGTGCGCGGGATCGAGATCACGCTCCGCGATGAGCCCGGGTTCTGGGAGCAGCTTGGTTACCATGATTATGGAGACCCATGGCGGGAACAGCGTTACCAGGGCGACTAACCTGGCTCCTTACGAAGCTGGAATCAAAGCGGCAGGAAACACCGCGCGTCATCACGCTGCGCCTCTCCTCCCCTGACTGGCCTGGGCACACACCCGGCCAGCATGTGGATGTGCGGCTGACGGCGGAGGATGGCTACCAGGCCCAGCGCTCCTACTCCATCGGGTCTGTCCCGGCGGAGGGGTGGCTGGACCTGACGGTGGAAGACATCACCTCAGGGGAGGTCTCGCCCTACCTGGCGGAGTTCCTGCAGCCCGGCGACACGCTGGAGTTGCGCGGGCCAATCGGCGGCTACTTCAACTGGACGCCCGACGATGGTGGCCCGCTGCTGCTGATCGCGGGCGGCTCCGGGGTCGTCCCCCTCATGTCCATGTTGCGGCTGCGCCAGGAGGTGGGCAGCACGATTCCGGCAACACTGCTCATGTCCTCCCGGGACGAAACGGACATCATCTACCAGGACGAACTGGAGGCGCTCGCGGCCGATCCCATGCTGCGCGTCGTGCACACGCTGACCCGTGGTCACCCGCCGGATTGGACCGGCTACACGCGCCGCATCGATGCCGCAATGCTCGCGGAGGTTGCCGGAACCCCGGCTCCCTCGGGCCTTGCCTATGTCTGCGGTCCCACGGGACTCGTGGAAGCTGTGGCGAGTGACCTCGTGACGCTGGGCTACGCGCCGGACCGCGTGCTTACGGAGCGGTTTGGCCCGACCAGCTAAGCGCCCGGCGCTGGGTCCAGGTCTTCCTCTGAGCCGTCAACCTCGGCGTTGGCTTCAGCTTCAGCCGCGGCGCGGGCGGCGTCTTCCTCGGCCAGGCAGACGCGCTCGTGGATGGCGGCGATATCCCCCGCCACCAGGGCGCGCATCTCCTCTTCGGCTTCCGCCAATCCGATCGCCATGTCACCGGCAGCCATGCCCAGGGCACGCCCGTACTCCGCGCCGCGCCGCATCACCAGCAGTTGGAAGGCGGTGCCATACGTGTTGACGGCGCGCTCACGGTCCACGCTCCCGGCCGCGTCGCCGCGCTCCAGGATGCGCGCAATTGCCCGCGCGTAGCGGTCGATCTCGTTACTGTCCACGTCAAAGAACCGGGGTTCCTGTGCCACCGTCGTTGTCCTCCGCAGCGCTGCACGCTGGCGTCGTCCTGCCTGCCCGCGCCGTGCAGCGTCGGGATCTCATCTTGCCAAGTTTAGTGGCTCCGCCGTGCCAGTGCCGATCTGCGCAAGATGAACGGGAGCGTTGCGTCGTGCGAAGCCACACGACCTGGGTCACGGATGCACGCGCTCCTGGCCGCCAGAGCGCGCATCAGGCGCATTCCTGGCTGTCGATGGTGGTAGCGGAACGTGTATCGTTGCGGTCAGCCTGCCGGTGGCGAGCCGGCCCTGAATCAGTGAGGCAGCGAGCATGGCGGACGCCGATCTCATCATCGAAAACGGCACCATCATCACGGAGGGCGGGACATTCAACGCGGCGCTGATTGTGGCGAGCGGCCAGGTCGTCGCCTACGCCGAAAATGCGAGCGATTGGGACGCCCCGGAGCGCATCGACGCCAACGGGCTGCTGGTGCTGCCCGGCGGCATCGATGTCCACACCCACTTCGAGGAGCCCGATCCGGACTTGCTCGAAGGGTTTACCTCCGGTGGGCGCGCAGCAGCAGCGGGAGGCCTGACCAGCGTGGTCGAGATGCCGCAGGCCCGCCCAACCACAACGACACCGGCGCAGTTTGCCGAGAAGGTGCAACTGGTCAAAGAGCACGCGATAGTGGACATGGCGCTCTGGGCCGGGGCGATTGGCCCGCCACGGCAGAGCGCGGATGACCTGACCGCGATGGTCGATCTCGGCGCGGCGGCGTTCAAGTCGTTCATGGCCTCATCTTCCCCGCTCTTCCCGGCGGTCGATACTGCCCAGATGCTCTGGGTGATGGAGGAGGCCGCCAAACTGGGCATCCCCTACGGCCTGCACGCAGAAGATCAATCGCTGTTGCAGGCGGGCCTGGCCCGGACTGAGGGCGCGGGGCGCCGGGACCCGCTCGCGCACGCGGATTCGCGGCCACCCCTGGTCGAGACCGTCGCGGTGAGCACCGTTCTGCTGCTGGCGGCGGCAACGGGCTGCCACGCCCACATCTGCCACCTGGCCTCGGCGGGCGCCCTGGACCTCGTGCGGTCGGCCAGGGCGCGCGGGCTGAACGTGACGGCGGAGACCTGCCCGCAGTACCTGATGCTGAACACCGATGACCTGGAGCGGCTGGCCGGGTTTGCCCGCTGCGCGCCCGCCATCCGTGAGCAATCCGAGGTCGATCAGCTCTGGGAAGGCGTGCTGGACGGCACAATCGACCTCATCGCCTCCGACCACTGTCCGTATACCGTCGAGAGCAAGGAAGCCGGGTACGACAATATCTTCGCCGCGCCGCTCGGTCTCTCCGGCGTCCAGACGATGTACCCCGCCATGTACAGCGAGGCCGTGGTGCGGCGCGGCGTGAAACCCGAGCGATTCGTGCAACTGATGTCCACGAACCCGGCCCGCATCTTTGGGCTCTACCCGCGCAAGGGCTCGCTCACCATCGGGGCCGATGCGGACATCACCCTGCTCGATCCGGCCGCAACCTGGACCGTGACGGTGGAGGACGCGCTGCACAAGCACAAGTGGACGCCCTATGCCGGGAAGCAGGTGACCGGGCGGGTGAAACGGACCATTCGTCGCGGTGAGACGATTTACGATGACTCGCTGGAGGGAGAAGCGCGCGTCCTGGCGGCAGCCGGTTCCGGCGCGTTTCTCCCGCGTGGCTATGGAGAACTTCCGGCATGACCACGGTGACGGAGCGCTGGATAGACCCGGCGCGGATCGAGCGCGCCATCGAGGAGCTGGCCGAGTTCGGGGCGCGCGGGGAAACCGGCGTGGCCCGCCTCGTCTACAGCCCGGAGTGGAGCGCGGCGCAGGACCAGGTAGCGGCCTGGATGACCGAGGCTGGCTTGCGCGTGGAGCGCGACGCGGTCGGCAACGTCTGGGGTTATCTGGACGGCACGGCCGAGGGTGGCATCCTGGCCACCGGCTCCCATATCGATAGCCAGAATCCCGGCGGACGCTTCGATGGCGCGCTGGGTGTCGTTGCCGGGATCGCGGCGCTGCGCGTGCTCAAGGAGCGATTCGGGCAGCCGCGGCGCACGCTGGCCGCCGTCTCGTTGGTGGAGGAGGAGGCCTCCCGCTTCGCCGCCGCCAACTTCTGGGGCTCACGCGCGATCGTCGGCAGGATTCCCCCGGACGACCCGCGCCGCCTGCGCGGCTACGACGGCGTGACCATGGCCGAGGCGATGCGCGACGCCGGCTTCGACCCGCACAACATTCCGGCAGCCAAACGGCAGGACATCGACGCCTTCATCGAACTTCATATCGAGCAGGGCCCGTATCTTGAGCAGGCCGGGCTGCCCGTGGGGATTGTTGAGCGCATCACCGGCTTGCGCCACTATCACGTCACCCTGGAAGGGAGCGCCAACCACGCCGGCACCACGCCGATGGACCTGCGGCGCGATGCCATGGCCGGCGCGGCGGAGATCATCTCCGGCGTCATCAACACCGCGCACCGCATGGGGCGACCGGTGGTGACGACTGTCGGCCGCATGCACGTGACCCCGAATGAGCGGGCGGTGATCCCCAGGCAGGTTACGTTCACGGTCGATGCCCGCTCCCCGGACCCGGCCCAGCGCGACCAACTGCTGGCGCGACATGAGGCGCTCATGCATGAGGTGGCGGACCGGCGCGGCCTCGGCCTGGCGATCCGCGTTGACAGCGACCGCGCTCCGGTCGCCTCTGACCCTGAGCTGGTCGCAGCCATTGCCGCCGCCGTTGAGGATGCCGGGGTTCCGGCGCAGCGCATGACCTCCGGCGCCGTGCACGACGCCATGCAACTCGCCGAGATCTCGCGCATCGCCATGATCTTCGTGCGCTCACAGGGCGGCATCAGCCACAGCCCGGACGAATACACCTCCCCGGAAGACGCCGCCGCCGGGACCGAAGTGCTGGCGCGCACGCTCTACCGCCTGGGGTATGGCTCGTGACCGAAACGACGCCGCTGGTGGTGATGATCACGTCGCCGCTCGAACCCGAGTACGTCGCGCGGATTGCCGAAGCTTTCCCCGGCGAGATCGAGCTGATCTACCGCGATGACCTGGTGCCCGCTCCCCGCTACCGGGGCGATCACGGGCACTATGACCGTGGTCTGACTGGAGAGAGACAGCAGGAATGGCATGACCTGTTGCGCCGGGCCGATGTCCTCTTCGATTTCCCGGAGCATGAAACACTCCCGTTCGGCGAGCTCTGCCCGCGTGTGCGGTGGGTGCAAACGAGTTCGGCGGGCGTGGGCCCGCTGGTGCGTGACCTCGGGTTGCAGGACGCCGATCTGCTGGTGACGACCGCCAGTGGGC
>JALYWD010000364.1 GCA_030852885.1 Chloroflexota bacterium
TCATCGGCACCGCTGGGGACCGGACAGATGACGCCCTGCGCGAAATCGGGCGACTAGCTGCTCACGCGAGCGATCAGGTCATCGTCAAGGAAACACGCCGCTATCTGCGTGGCCGCCCCAGCGTCGAATCCATGACCGCGCTCTACGAGGAGGGTCTGCGCGCCGGCGGTGATCCTCCGTATGTCGTCACGTCCGATGAGCCCACGGCGCTCTCCATCGCATTGGAGCAACTCCGCCCCGGCGACGTCGTCGCCATGATGTGCATCGAGAGCGGCCCGGAAAGCCGCGCGCGATTGAAGGCGCTGGCGGACGCCGGGTAGCCAGCATCGCCCGCCTTCAGGTGTCAGCCCCCTTCGCCTGTCATTCTGACTACTCCAGCTGCGGGCAGTTGTCAGGTGCGCGCTCTCTTTGGGTGTCATTCTGAGCCCGCAGGCGAAGAATCTCGTTCTCTTGACCCAGCGTCTCACCCGACAACTTCCCGGAGACAGACTACTGAGCCCGCAGGCGAAGGATCTCGGCTCAGCCTCGAACTAGTTGGGATCCTGACAGCCCAGCCTGTTGCCCCTCCACCACCTCCATCACCAGGGCGTTCCACGCGCCGTTGAATGACCGCGGGTCGTGCACCGCAGCGGCGAGCGGCCTGCCTAGACCAGATCGAGGCTGGGCCAGCGGGTCGCGGTGGGCACGCGTGCGGACCGAGATCCTTCGCCTGCGGGCTTAGGATGACACATAAGGGAGGACGGTACGATCTGGAATTACCCGACGCCTACCCCACGCCGTCGGCTTCGGCTTGCCGCTGCTCATAGCGGTCCTGAAGGGTAAGCCAGAGATCCGGACTTGTACCGAGCCAGCAACTCAGCCGCAGCGCAACGTCTGCAGTGATGCCCTGCTCGCCGTTCAGGATTTCAGCAACCAGATCGACGGGAACATCGAGTTCACGCGCAAGGGCCGGCACGGACAACCCGAGAAATTCAAGCTCCTCGGTCAGAATTTCGCCAGGGTGAATCGGTGGACGAGCCATGCGCATCTCCGAGAACTACCGCCGGTTCCAGGCCTCCGGATCGGCTGTCAGCGCCGTGATGTGCTCGGGGAGGGCGCCGGAGCACACGTCTTCCAGCGTGACGGTTTCCAGCACCGCGCGCATGTTGGCGCGGAGCGCAATCCAGACCGGGAGCAGGGAGGTGGCTGGGCCAATGTACTCCAGGCTCTCCGGCCGCAACCCGCGCACGTTGGCCAGCGGGCCGTCTACCACACGGATCACATCGGCGAGGGTGATCTCGTTCGCCGGGCGGCCGAGCCGATAGCCGCCATCCGCGCCGCGCTGCGAGAGCACGATACCGGCGTGCCGCAACTCCAGCAGGATATTCTCCAGGAACTTGGGAGGAATCCCCTGCGCCCGGGCGATCGCCTCGGCCTTCATCGGGCCAGGCGCAACGTTGGCCAGTTCGGTCAGGGCGCGCAGCGCGTAGTCCACCTTGGCGTTGACTTGCACTGACGGTTTACTCCCTGCCCCTCGCAACGGCCCATTACATGGGCAATTCTAACAAAGCCGATAACTTCAGTAGACGCTGCCGGGCACGCCATTGCTCCCCAATTGTGCAGTCTCCATTTTTCGTATAGACTAATAATCAATATGAGAACAGGCGTAATCTAAAAACCATTGCCCGAAGAGAATATTTCCATGACTCGGAATCTGTCAGGCAATGAGCGCGTACGCCGCCGCTCGCTGCTGCAATTTGGCGCGGGCGGCCTGGGTGCGACCGCCGTCACCGCGGCCACCCTGCCGCTCCTCGGTCGCGGCGGCCGCGATGTGCGCGCCCAGGATGAGACGCCAGCTAACCCCCTGGAGACGCGCCCGCACGAAGGGCATACCCCCGGCATGACCGTGGGCGATGTCGATATCGCGCGGCTGGGGTTCGATCCCTCGGTGCTGGTGCGCACCTTCGACTACGGCGAGGCGACCACGATGGCCGATGGTACAGTCGTCCGCGAGTGGGAGATCGCCGCCTACGACAAGGAGATTGAGATCGCGCCGGGGATCTTCTTCCCGGCCTGGACCTATAACGGCCAGGTGCCCGGGCCCACCCTGCGCGCCAACGCCGGTGACC
>JALYWD010000381.1 GCA_030852885.1 Chloroflexota bacterium
ACGCCAAGGCGGCCTACTGGGATGAGCAGATGGCCGATGGCAACCAGTTCCAACTGGAGCTGATCGGCCCGGCCCTGGAGCGTCTGCTCCAGGTGCACCCCGGCGAGCGCATCCTGGACGTCGCCTGCGGCAACGGCATCAACGCCCGCTGGATGGCCCGGCTCGGCGCAGAGGTGCTGGGCATCGATTTCAGCCGCGTCTTCCTGGAGCGCGCCCGTGCCCGCACGACCCCGTGGGACGAGCGCATCACGTACCGGGAGCTCGACGCCACCGATGAGGCCGCGCTGCTGACCCTGGGTGAGGGCTCGTTCAACGGCATCGTCGCCAGCATGGCCCTGATGGACATGGCGGAGATCGGGCCACTGCTGCGTGCCTCCCGCCGCCTGCTGGCGCCCGGTGGCCGCTTCGTCTTCTCCGTGCAGCACCCGCCCTTCAACAACAACAGTGTCGCCCTGATGGGCGAGCGCCCAACTGCTGACATCAGCGCCTACTTCGTGAAGGTCGGCGCTTACTTGACCGTCCCACCCGGCCTTGGCGCTGGCATGCCGGGCGAACCAACGCCACACTGGTACTTCCACCGCCCGCTACATGAGTTGTTCGGTGAGTTCTTCGCCGCTGGCTGGGTGATCGATGGCCTGGAGGAGCCGCGCTTCGCCACCGCCAGCGACGATCCGCACCGCCTCACCTGGAGCAACATGCCCGATATCCCGCCCGTCCTGGTTGCGCGAGCCATCCCCCGGAGCACCGTATGATCGCCGTCATCTTCGAAGTCTGGCCCGCCGCTGGCGAGCGTGAGCACTACCTGGACATCGCCGCCGATCTGCGGCCACTCCTGAGCGATATCGACGGCTTCATTTCCGTCGAGCGCTTCGAGAGCATCACGGAACCGGGCAAGATTCTCTCGCTCTCCATCTGGCGTGACGAAGAGGCTGTCACTGCCTGGCGCGCCCTGGGCCCGCACCGCGCCGCGCAACTGGCGGGGCGCGAGAGCGTCTTTCGCGACTACCGCCTGCGCGTCGCGCACGTCCTGCGCGACTACGGTATGGACGCTCGGGAGGAAGCGCCGGCAGACAGCCGCGCGGCGCACGGGTAGGCGCCTACTACTCCAGGCAAATTGACTTGTGCCTGGCAATGGAAACGCCGCCCTGTCGGCTCGCGAACAATCGGAGCGTGGCGACTTCTGGCGCTCATGCCCGAGAACTCGCCTCATGTGCCCATAAACTGATCGTCGCCGTGGCACAATGCGGTAGCTCGCGAGGAGGTTGCAGCGATGATCCCAGCCCTTCTACTGGCTGGCGTCCTCATCGGACTCTTGCCCCAGCCCTGGTTCGTTGTCGGAATCCCCATTTCTGCCGCCGCCTGGACCATTCTGCTAGCGATTTCTAAACCAGGCCCATCGATGGATGCGGCGAGCATGTTCGGCGACTTTGCAATTGCCGCGATCAACGCCGCGCTTGCAGTGTTCGTCACGCGAAAAATCGTCCACCTTGTGCAAGCCTTACGAGTCTGAGGAGGCACTGGGGAACAACACCTGATGTCGTTGCAGTTGCACGCCAATCGGCAAACTCCCCGTGGTGCAATAGCCTGTTGCGATTTCCTCTGGGTAGCGATACGCTCCCCGCTGATCAATCTTGCCGCAGCTCAACGCCGAGCCTCTTCACGCTGTTTGTGCCGCCACGACACCCCAGGCATCGCTTCCTGCACGGAGGCAATGTCTCAGTGGCGGGCATTAGACATGCGTGTTCTGCATCAGGCTGCTGCCGCGCATGCGGCCACGCGCTCATGGAGGAAAGGGCCAATCGTGACGAACCGCGATGACGAATCCCGTATCGGCCGCATCCAGCACACCTCAGTCGATCGGCGCTCCCTGTTGCGCCTGGGCAGCGCCGGAGCCGGCCTGGCCTTCCTGGCCCGCGTGCCAGGCATGGGCGATCAGGCCCTTGCCGCACCGTTCGCCCAGGATGCCGCGCCCGGTGGCACCCTGACCTACGCCCGCGATGGTGACGCCGATTCCCTCGATCCGCACAAGACCACCACCACCCTCTCCTGGCAGGTACAGAGCCAGCTTTACGAGACGCTGACCGCCTTCGATGCCGACGGGAACATCGTGCCGAACCTGGCCAAGAGCTGGGAGATTTCGGACGATGGTCTGGAGGTCACCTTCACCCTCCAGGAAGGCGTCACCTTCCACGACGGCACGCCGTTCAACGCCGAAGCCGTGAAGGCGACCTTCGACCGCTTCATCGACGAGGCCACGGGTAACCCCTCGAAGGCCAGCATCGGCCCGCTGACCGGCACCGAGGCCGTGGACGAGATGACGGCGAAGATGACCTTCTCCGAGCCGTTCGCCCCGCTCCTGAGCTTCCTCACCGATCCCTTCGCCGGCATCATTTCCCCGGCAGGGGTTGAGGCAGCAGGCGACGACTTCGGCAACGCACCAGTCGGCAGCGGCCCCTTCAAGTTCGTGGAGTGGGTGAAGGGTGACCACATCACCCTGGAGCGCTTCGATGAGTACAAGGGCTTCCACCCCATGTACAACCACGAGGGACCGGCCTATCT